>NZ_DATJPM010000048.1 GCF_035506375.1 Methanocella sp. | reverse complement strand
CCTTGTTACCATTTTACGGAATTTTCATTATTTTTATCTGAACGCAACCCGGTCATCAACGATTTTGTTGTGAAAAATAGTGCCATCCGCGCCCTTAAAAAGCTTAAAATACGGGAGTAATTCAACACAGCAATTATCTTTTAGTTCTAAAATAATAAAACCCAATTGAATAAAAATTTTATACTTATTAAACGATTATAATATAAGGAGGTTTTTATGGTTGAACCCGATCAAAGTACTTTGAGTCCTAAGAATGTAGTTGTAGCGGAAGGTAAGACGGTTAAGATCCATTATAATTGGTTGAGGATAATGTATGCTTATACTATCGTTGTGGCCGGCGGTATAGGCTTATTATACTTGATCTCGCCAGGCACTTTCATGTCTTTATGTGGATTCCCCAGTGAAGAGCCCATTTTTGCGGGTGTGGCGGCCAGTGTATGGGTAGCTTTTGCTCTATTAGCTATATTGGGACTATGGTCTCCATTGAAGTTTGTGCCAGTACTACTCATGCAGCTTACTTATAAATTAATCTGGTTTATCGCCGTCATTATTCCAGGTGTAATTGGGGGAAATCTGCCATCGTATTCGTTTCCTATGGTCGTCATATTCGCCACATTTATTATCGGAGACTTAATCGCAATACCATTCAACTATGTCTTCGCAAAAGACTGACAAGAAGAAATATAAAGTAATTAAAAGAAGGTAGCACTCTTTTGCGACAAAGTTTACCTTTTTTATCTTAGGGTTCAGCGTCAGCCTACCGTTTCTTAATTAACGCCTTATATACCCCTATGCGTAAGGCCGCGGCGGCATCAGGGCGGGCATACTTTTTATCCACGCGCATCCATCTGGTACGCGGGTGCATGGCATGGATGATGTGAAAAAATTAATTACGGTGGCCATCCTGGTGCTCCTCGTCGCTGGATTGGGCGTAGTGCCAGTGGTCCCGGCGGAAGCGGTGCATACAGGCCTGAGGGCCGGAAGTGTGGACGATGGGCACATCAAGTCTTTCTCCTCGGGCTTTACCAGATCCCCCCAGTGGCTTGATTGCCGGAAAAAATGTGAAGATGCGTTCTGGCAATGTACTCATGAACAAGGGTACTATTCGTCGGAGTGCAACGTCCAGGTTGGAGCATGCAGAAAAAAATGCCCCGCCTAAATTTTCAATTTTTTTATCTAGGCCAATCTCGCCGGCAAGTACATATCAATGTTAAAAACATGCATATTGAATCACGCAACACTCCAAATTGTACTGGTACAAGAAGTTTCAGCAAAATCCATTAAATATCAATAAATAGAATATATATGCATAAATAGGCCTCGAACTCCTTTATTTCCGATGGAACGCAGTAAAAACCGGTGTTTAGGTCCAGACTCCGACCGGCGTGTCTATTTCCTGATTTATCTTACGCTAACCAATTATCTATCTTATTTGCATTCCTTACAATGGCATTCTCTCCTATCCACACCAACTTTAAGCTCGTATGGGCTATTCGAGTATTGATTTAGATATAGTTTGGTATATTTCTCTGCCCATTATAATTTTATCTTATTATCAAAATAATTGTACAATATTCCGAGTATATATCCAAATACGGCGCCAAATATTATACCCCATATAGCTCCGATAATGCTTCCAATTATCGTTGGCCCCCAGCCGGGGAAGAACCCACTATGTACACGTATTGCCTCACTCCCCCATCCGGTCGTCGCGGATAACAGCCCGAAGACGAGGAAAATTGCACCATATAATATTCCAAGCGCTAACGCGAGCGCTATTTCGTTTACTTTGCCCATAATACATCCCCCTAAGAAATTAATCCTGAAGGACTAAATATAATTCTGACAATTCGAGCGTCACGCAATAAATAACCTACAAAAAATAATATTTATTGGTCATTGGGGAACATACCATAAGTTCGAAAATACATTAAACGCAAGTGGCGCATATATAGACAATCCGACGGCCCTCATCTTTTGGTCTAATTGGGGATATTAAGCGGAAAATAAGAATATTTTTAGTGTCATCTTTATATGGGCAATTTCCCAATGGTTATTGGGGATTACATATGAAGAAGGATTGGATTCGATTAGTGTTAGTCACCCTGGTATTACTGGTGGTTGCCACGCTACTCGCAGCGCCCGTCTCCATGGCTAGAAGCGGTGGAGGCGGAGTACGGGCTGGTGGCAATATGAAAGTAAGCGGAGGCAGTGTTAAAAATGTTGGCGGCGGGGCAAAGGTCGCCAGCGGGTTTGGAGGCGGTAATAATATTAATAACAAATTACCTGGCAAGGGAACAGGCAATATCGGAGCCGGTAACAGGTTCCCGGCGAACATTGACCGGCCTGGCGCAATTGACCCCGGCTTTGGAGTGAGACCACCCCTGCACAGGCCCGGTAGCGATATTAATGTGATCGGGGGCGGCTATTATCCATGGTACAACCAGGGTTATGCCTATCCGGTCTATGTGCCGGTGAATTATGGTGGCGACGCCAACGCCTGCTATCAGGCTTGCGTGGCCTCAGGCCAGTACACGCCCGAGCAGTGCGCACAGATGTGTTATCAGTCCTATTAAACGGGTAAGGATATAACTGGTATAATTGAAATGGCCGGTGGTCAAATCCGGCCGCTTATCCTTTATACCCATCGTTGATAGAAGCTTACGCTTAGTTAAATTTTTACTATGGCGATTGATCCGACTTTCGTATTATCGCTTTCTTGAAATACAAATTCCAGGTAGTGTGAGGGCACGCAATCCTGCGGCCTTGTATAGGGCGGTACGCTGCCTGATAAAAAATAGTATAGTAGGCGTTATAACGCCCACTATAAAACAATCCAATCTCACTTCTCGTGTAACTGGTCTTAGCGGTTGGCATTTTATGCAAGAGCAGGTCGGGTGGCTTACCACCAGCCGCCCCAGCCCCAGCCGCCCCAAGGCCAGCCCCAGCCGCCTAAGCCGCCCCAGCCCCAGCCGCCCCAGCCCCAGCCGCCCCAAGGCCAGCCCCAGCGGCCAAAGCCGCCCCAGCCCCAGCCGCCCCACCAGGCGGCTGCAGGGAGCGCGAGTGCCAGAACAGCAAACACGAGAAGAACGAATATGGCTGTTTTCTTATAATCCATTTCATTCCCCCTTCAATAGCATAGTGGTATAATTATCAATAAAATGTTGAGTAGCAAATAGTGGCGATTCACCAAGCCATCTGACAATAAATTAGCGGCACAGTAGAGCGATTTTATCCTAAAGGAATGATACTGCTCACCAATAAAATACGCTTAAGCCAGAGCCATCCGAAATTCAGTCCTTAGAGAAGCTGAAAAGTTTAAATTTGAACTTTATAAGTAGATCATATTATATATTCAATTTTTTATACCAGGTTACAGGTTGTATCATTAAGTGGTCGATACTAATTTTCATGGCATTATGTCGACGATTTTATCTCCCCACTAACCGAAGATTTCCCAGAGCTAACAAAAGTTATGCAGGCTCAGCTTTATAGTAAGGCATTGTATTCGAGCTCCTTGACGATACGTTCTACGGCATCTTCGGCGTCCTTCGGCTTCTTGCCGCCCGTGACGACCAGCTTTCCGCTGCCGAATAGCAGCAATACTACCCGGGGCGCGTCCAGCCGGTACACCAGGCCGGGGAACTGCTCGGGCTCGTACTCGATGTTCTCGAGGCCGAGGCTGATGGCGATCGAGTTAAGATTAAGAACTGATCCGAGGTCTGCCGATGCGACGATGTTCTGAACCGTGATATCGGGATTCGGCATGACTTTGATGCCTATGCTTTCCATCTTTGTGAACACGATTTTTAAGCCCGTGTCGACGTCAGCGATGTTCTTCGCGCCGGTGCAAACGATCTTGCCACTGCTGAATATGAGGGATGCCGTCCTGGGATTTTTAGTCCTGTATACAAGTCCCGGGAACTGTTTCGGGTCGTATTCCGCGCCCTCCAGTTCGAGGGTCATGGACTTCAGATCGATTCCATGTCCAATGGCTGTGGATGCCACGACATTCTCGATCTTGATGGTCCTCTTTGCTTCATCAGCTTTACTCATAGGCTAACCTCTCGGATTTTCTTTATAACGAGTATTTTCTTCTCGAAGAACTTATTGTACGACAAGAAGAAAACCTAACGGAATTTGGAGCTAGCATCGGATATTAGGGCTGGCAAAGTTGTTCATTTCACCCATACCCGGCCTTTACACCGGGCATTTTCCAGGGCGGGATACTCCGGGTTTTGGTTGCTGCGCCGCACAGAGCGCTCGTGACTAATGTCAGGGCTAGTCATTTTCGACAGATATATAGCCGAATAAACGCTAAATGCCAAATTTATCTTCAAAATAGTCTTATAATCTTTTGTATAATCGTTTATACTTATGTGGATTAACCATTAGACTATAGCAGATTCACCTTAACTCGGGGGCAGAGTGAATGGACGACTGGGTAGTATTCGGGTTCGGGGACTTTTTCAGCGATATCGCCGATTCCATACATGCCAGCCAGGGGCGGATCAAGGCTGTGGTGAATAACCTTCGGCGGCCGGAAGAGCCGCTGAAAGGGCTTAAGCGCCGGACAGAGCTTCTGGGATATGACATACCCGTTATCGAGCTGGACGACTTCCTGCCGGCGGCCGGCGAAAAATACTGCCTGGGCTTTATCAATCGCAGGGACCGGCTTGCCGGGAAATTAAAACAAAAATATGGGCTTGTGTTCTCGCCGCTCATCCACCCGGCCGCATATCTTGGCTCCAATGTCCAGTATGGCGAAGGCGTTATCATAGGCCCCCACGCTGTGCTCGCCCCCAACTGTAAGATCGGAAACATGTGTGTCATCAACCGGGCGCTGTCCATCGGCCATGACACGGAGATCGGCCCGCTCTCCTTTATCGCCCCGGGCGTATCCATCGCCGGCATGGTCAGGATCGGGCCCGGAACGACCATCGGCATCGGCGCCACGGTCATCGATAATGTCCGCATCGGCTCCAATGCCATCATCGGGGCGGGAGCCGTGGTCGTTGGCGATGTCCCGGACAACGCGGTCTATGCCGGCGTGCCCGCCCGGTTCCTGAGGAATAACGATACGCCGGTCGCCGGCGTCCCGTCAAAAAGCCACGAAGCAGTGATCGAAGTAAATACCGGATAGGTCTGGGAAATATGCATGACGAATTCAAGGAGAAGCTCATTATACAACTCGCCCCTACGGGCATGGTTCCGACAAAGAAGGATACGCCCCATGTCCCCATCACCCCTAAGGAGATCGCCGCCGATACGTATAAGGCATATAGGCTCGGGGCTTCCGTCGTCCACCTCCATGCCCGGGGAGAGGATGGGCGTCCCACTTATAAAAAGGAAGTCTACGAGGAGATCTTTTCCAGGGTTCGGGAGAAATGTCCGGATATCGTCATCTGCGCCTCGACTAGCGGCCGGCTATACTCCGACATTGACCAGCGCGCCGAGGTGCTCGAGCTCGGCCCAGAAATGGCGAGCCTTACCGTCGGCTCGCTCAATTTTCCCTCCGATATCAGTATCAACTCGATCGAGACGATAAAAGATCTGGCGATACGCATGGCTCGGCGGGGTATCAAGCCGGAGCTGGAGATCTTCGAGTCGGGGTTCATCAACACAGCCCAATACCTGGCGAAAAAGGGCTATTTTAAGGCGCCGTTACACTTTAACCTGCTCCTCGGCTCTCTGGGCAGCATTCCCGCGGACCTTCGGGATCACGTGTATCTGGTCGAGTCCATACCCCGCGGCGATACCTGGTCCGCCGCCGGCATAGGCCGCTACCAGGCCCGAATAAACGTGGCGGCCATACTGATGGGCGGGCATGTCCGGGTGGGCATCGAGGACTCGATATATTACGACTATACGACCCGAGAGCTGGCCACGAACGAGCGCCTGGTCAGGAGAATCGCCAGGATCGCGAAGGAGCTCGGCCGCGAGATCGCGACGCCCGCCGATGCAAGGAAGATCCTGGGCCTAAATGCCCGTCACTAGTCTATAATAAAAAGTCGCACGTCCCCGGGGCCTTGTAACGTTTTTACAGGGACACCCGGGGATTGCCCCCTCAGGATATGCTTAATATCCTGTAGTTAAATTGTCGCTTCATCACAAGATAAATCTTTCGATATATTTGTCAAAATATGGGATAAATACCTAAATTATGGATAAAATTTTTTTTAATAATGTTATTTTCGAACATATTGTTCCATTAATTTTATAAAATTTTTCTAAATAACTGACATATGTTAAAAGCAAGATTATCATCTCCTAAAAATCGTAGAAGATTTAAAAGAGTATTATGGCTCGTCGAGCACCCTCGATATTGTATTTTTTATCTCGGCCATAAGCGCGGGCTTCATTAAAAACGCCCGGGCGCCCGCCTCGAGTGCGTCGTCCTGGACCTCCTGGGAAGCGCTCAGGAAGACGAAACGGGCTTCGGGCTCGACATCCAGCATCGCCCTCATGGCCTCCAGCCCCGTCATGGCCGGCATACGGTGATCTATAAGGATCACGTCCGGACAGAAAGAGTTTTTAAAAGTTTCGAGCCCCTCCAGGCCGTCGTAGGCGACAAAGGAGACCTTCAGGCCCATGGACTCGCATATCTTTGAATATAAGTCCACGATATCCTTTTCATCCTCTATGATCGCCACGGTCTTTTTCATGCATCGGACCCTCACGTTCGTTCCAGTAAACTGTGCCGGTATCCCCCCATCCTCTGTCACACGGATTGTAACTGCACGGCTTTCCATCCCTGCGCTCACCCATTAAACATATTTTAATTTATTATTCAAGTACCAACTATATAAGGTTAATTTTTTTTAGTGCATATTGCATTATTGTATACGTTAATTTTTAATTATTTCCAATAAATTTTAATTTTACGAAAAACTTTGCATCTTAAAAATATTATAATAATATCTGTTTCTATATGGCAGTATTATTATTGTGGGTCAGACTTTCTACGGGTATCAATCATGGTTCATTTATACTTGAGCTTTTTAGAGTACGGCCATTCCGTCGAGCATTCGTTCCAGGATGGCCGTGGAGGCTATTTTTATGTCGTCGAAGGCCGCCCTGTGGCCCTAAATGATAAAGAGCTGCCGGATTCGGGGCCGCGGAGATCCACCTAGAGCCTCACATAAAAGTAAACTCACGCGATGACGCCGAGCTTCTTCTCGTCGACGTCGGCTATATTTAGGCCTCTTTGTAGACGAGCACTCCCTTGTGGCCCCGGTAATTGACGGGATTCACGGCCAGCTTCGCCATATCGGCCTGCCCGCGCGCCAGCCCCTCCAGCATTGCCTGCGCCATCACGTAGGCGTTCAGGCTTTCGGGCATCTCGCCCCGGGCAATGTACTCATTGATGCCAGGCACGGCATCATATTTCGTGGATATTAAGGCGCCGGGGGCGATATCGTTCGAAAGGCCCGATTCCTTGATGATGCTCCGGAGCAGCTCCCGCTCGTCCTCCAGTGGCGTCGCCCGGTCAAAATATACGCAGACCCGGCTTATCCGGGAGCCATGACCGCCTTTCCGCTTATAGCCGCCCTCGTGCGGCTCAAGGATCATTTCATCGCTCTTTTCCTTTTTGCCCGTTCTGCCATCGAATATTCCCATGTTTACACGCGCCTTTTGCCGCCCTCCTGGGCGGCGCCTTAAATGATCGACTCAAATTAATCAATCTCTTATGTAATTTATTTCTTTTCGTTATTCCACTGGCGTAATATCGGCTAAACGGGTAGTATTAATTTTATATACATATATTTTATAATAATTAACTTAATATAAATTTGGTGGGCATGCATGTCGGGAAAGGCGGGCTTGCTATACGATAACCTGAGTAATAATACCGGCGACGCGGCGATCGGCCTCAGTATGATTAAAATACTCAACGAGGCCGGTGTCCGCTTCGAGGTGCTTTTCCCCGGCTGCTTCAAGGCGGCCGACTACGAAACGATCGTCATCGGCGGCGGCCATATCATCCGCCCACGCCCCGACTATTTTTATGATAATTTCCGGGTCCCCGGCCCCCACATCCTCAACGCCGCAGGGATCGTGGGAAGGCCCCGTGACCTGGGCTACCTTGAGGACTACCGGTACGTCACAGTGCGAAGTAAATGCGACCGGGAAAAGCTGTACCGCTTACGCAACACGGCCCACGTCGTTCCATGCACGACCCTGCTCCTTGAAGACATGGAAGACTTTCCAATCAGAATTAAAAGCCCTGCGCTCGGCGTTCATCTCCTGCCGGGCATGATGGGCGCAAGGGAGGAGAAGGCTTTTACCGGCTGGGCCTCGTCGCTCCCCTACACGGTCTATTTTATACCGATCACCCATTACAACCAGGACTACCGCTATATGCAGAGGCTCAGCGCCGGCATCCCGAATTCCGTCATCCTCCCGCTGCTCAGTCCCCTGGAGATATTTACTCTGATGGGCCGGATCGACCGCCTCATCACCAGTTCGCTACACGGCGCCATCTTCGCGTATGCCCATAATACGCCATTCATCGTGCTGGGCTACGATGAGAAGATGAGCGCTTTCATGGAGGACCGCGGGCTACAGGAATATGTTTTCCGGGGCTTCAATGGCATGAAAGATACGTTTGAACGTCTGTGCGATGATCTTCCGGATTATAGCACGAGAGTCGCACGTGACCGGCAAACGCTATTCCGGCACGTGGAGCGGCTCAAGGAATTGTTGCCGGAAGGCGAAACGGCAATGCAGCCGGATATGATCATGAAAGACCTCCAGAGCTACAGCGCCGGGATATTCCAGCGCCCGCCGACTCCGGCGATGAGGCTGAATTCGCTTTATCAGTCCTTTGATAGAAAACTTCACTACGAAGTATCCCGGGTAAAGGGCGATATCATGCGTCGGGTATCCGTTGCGAAAAAAGCGCCCATCATCACGGCGAAAAAGCTCTAGCCTCAGATCGTGCCTTCGAGAGCCGCATCCGCTTTTTCTTTCCTTTGCAGCGAGCCCTGTTTTTGCTCCTGAGCGTTGCCCGCGCCCATCCGGCTCTCGATACGCTGGATGTAATTGCTGAGCGGGACGGTCATACACAGGTAAATGATTCCCGCGGCCACCAGGGGCATGAACGTATTATAGGCCTCGGCCCCGATGTTGTTCGACCACCACACGATCTCCGGGTAGGCGATGACCAGGGCGATGGACGAGCCTTTGATGACGGATATGAACTCGTTCCCCAGCGCGGGCAGGACGACCTTCACCGCCTGGGGCATGATGATGAACCGCAGGGCCTGCCAGTAGCTCATGCCGAGCGACCGGGCTGCCTCCATCTGGCTCTTGCCGATGGCGTTGATGCCGGCCTTGAAGATCTCCGCCATATATGCCCCGCAATTCATCGATATGGCGATCACGCAGGCGGCGAACGCGTCCAGGACCAGCTGGACGCCGAACGTATCCAGGATAAAGAATGGCAGGCCGTACTTTATGAACAGCAGCAATAACAGCATCGGTATGCCGCGAATTCCCTCGACATAGATCGATGCCAGCCCGCGGGTAACGCGGTTGGCCGATATCCGCCCGATGCCCATGATGAGTCCAATGGCCAGGCCGATGATCGTGGAAATTACGGAAAGCACTATGGTATTGACGGCCCCGTATTCGAGCTCCTTTGAAAGCGCGTAGAAGAAGACGTCAAGGTCGAATATCGAATATTTTTTACCCGCGCCCGCCATCAGGAACGTATAGTTCCCTTCAGCGGCCGACGATACGATCGCCGTGGAATTTTCCAGGCCTGTCTTACTGACAATAACGGTATGTTCGCCGGGCCCGACCGGCACGACCAGTTTTCCTTCCGCAGTATTGGTTTCCCCGACAAGCATCCCGTCGATATAGACCTTCGCGCCGGCGACCTTGCTCCGGGCCTCAGTATTTTCCAGGACGGTGATCGTAACCGGTTGCATGGGCCCATCCCACGATGAGGAAGATTTAGTGTCGGGCCCGGCATTTTTTTGTAAGCCCGCATTAGCCCAGCCCGTGGAGGCCATGAGCGTCGCTACCATAATGGCAAAGAAGACCGTTATGAGCAGCGGCGCCCATTTTTTAGGCATGCTTCCAGGCTTCCCTCCCGCTTATGGGCTGGCTGACATATTTTCCAGGTGATACTTATTTAATAGGTTGTCATACCGGCCATCGGCCCTGATCTTTGCCAGCGCGAGGTTGATCGCGGCGATCAGCTTCGTGTTCTCCTTATTGGCGATAATGCCATAGGGCTCCTTCTGCGGGAAGGGCTGGCCGACGAACTTGAACGAGCCGGGGTATGCGTCATAGTAGCTTCTGGCCGTCGGGTAATCCATTACGATGGCATCCACGGCGCCGATCTTCAGCTCCGGTATCGCGTCCCTTATGTGCCCGTATGTCTTGATGTTCTCCTGCTTGATGCCCAGCCCGTTCCTTGCGAGGTCCATGCCAGTCGAAGCCGGGCTGGCGACCACAGTTTTATTCTTAGCCGCGAGGTCGGACGGGTCCGTGATCGAATTATCGTCCGCCCGTGCGAGGATGGATTGCTGGATATAGTAATACGGGTCCGAGAAGGATACCTTGGTCTGCCGATCTCCCGTGATGGACAGGCTATCGATGGCGCAGTCATACTGCTTCGCCTGGATCGCCGTGATGATGGCACTGAAGGGCTGGCTGGTGAACTCGACCGGGCAGTTCAGCTCCTTCGCGATCTCCCGCATCAGGTCGATCTCAAAGCCCGTATATCTTGCCTGGGGGTCGCTTTCCGACGTGTTGATCCAGACGAACGGCGGGTAAGACGTGCCGGTCGCCACGGATAGCTTACCCGGAGTGATCGTCGTAAAATTCATCGCCCGAATATCGGGGGCCGAAGAGCTCGTGCACCCGCTGAATAACATATAGGCTATGCAGATGAGAATGGCAAAAAAAGCCATCATGGTTTGTCTTTTCATTTAATCATACCCTCCCAATTCCTGTTGTTGGACCATTTTCGCCTTAACCGCTAAATGCAGAAGTCGCGTCCAGGTGGTATTTATTCAATAGCGCCTCGTACCGGCCGTCGGCCTTTATATTCGCCAGCGCTCGATCGATCGCGGCGGTGAGCTTTACGTTCTCCTTATTGATGACGATGGCATAGGGCTCCTTTTCCGGGAAAAGCTGTCCCGTGAACTTGAAGGACCCGGCGTATATGTCAGAATAATACTGATTGATGGGATAGTCCATGATGACCGCGTCAACGGAGCCAAGTTGGAGTTCGGTAAGCATGTCATTATAACGCTCATATGACTTGATATTCGCAGGGTTAACTCCCGGCAGGTTCCTGGCCGCAGCTTCACCCGTGGTGCCGCTCTGGACGCAGATGAGCTTGCCCTTTGCCACCAGGTCGCTGGCATTGTTTATCGACGAGTCGTTGGCCCTGACGAGTATTGACTGCTGTGCCATATAGTACGGATCGGAGAAGGCTACACGGGTCTGCCTTTCGCCCGTGATCGAGAGCGAGTCGATGGCGCAGTCATACTGCCCCGCCTGCACGGACGTGATGATCGTGCTGAAAGGCTGGCTCACGAACTCGACCTGGCATTTGAGCTCCTTCGCGATCTCCCGCATCAGATCGACGTCGAAGCCGGTGTATCTTTCCTGCGGGTCGCTGACCGATGTGTTGATCCAGACGAACGGGGCATTGGTCGACCCGGTCACGACCTCGAGCATGCCAGGCGTTATCGTCGTAAAATTCCGTGTAGGCTGCATCGAAGAGCTCGTACAGCCGGACAGGGCGACCATCAGCAGACAAACGGCCAGAATCGCTAAAGCGAATTTTTCTGCATCTCTTCTCCAATTAAGACCTCTCTTTTTCATATCGGTACATCCAGGAACATTCGTCGTGATAACGATCGAATATTATATTAAGCAATTATTATATAATTAATATTTTAATAATATTAAAGCTTTGGCATTCGCCTGATGCTGGCCAGGCATTTACTGGATGATCCCTAGCTGCAGGCACTTTTCCAGTACTCTCTGGGAGATTGGCCGGCTCTTTCGCCGGTCATCCGCTATCTCGAAGGTCCTGAGCCATTCAAAAAACGCCTTCGAGCCGTTCAGGTCGTTCTCGATGGTGTCCGGGATGCTATTCTGGATATCCCGCCACATGTTCGGCTGCTTATAGATGAACCGGAGCGGCCGCATGAGCAATTTTTGCTTAATTCGCTCGAATGTCCTGCCGCTCACGCTGAACCCGCACCGGTTAGGGTCAATGCCTTCCAGGGACAGGCCGACGATGGTGCGGCTGCATTTCTCGCAGCGGCCGCAGTTATAAACGTCTCCCCTGAATGGCTCGTTGCAGACGATGATCGTCGGATAATTCCCGGTCTTCTCTATGTAAGGCTTAATGAAATTCGCGATCTTTTCCTGCCGCGACAGCTCCACGCCATCGTGTACGGCTCTTACGTCCGCCCAGGCCACATTATCGTCTATGCGCGGGTGCGAGCCCCAGGAGTTCCACCAGGCCTTGTTATTGCCCTTCGACATCGACGAGGCGATATAGATCCTTTGAATATCGCTCATCGCCGTCACGGGCGCGCAGATCCCTAAAAGCCCGAGGCCGTGCTGGACGGTCGCCCACCAGGAGGCCTCGTGCAGGTACCTGCCATAGTCTGCCAGGAGGCTTTTCTGGTTAAAGAAATCATTCATGTAATCCGATTCAATGCGGTGGAGCGCCACGCCTTCTTTTTTCGCGAACCTGACCATTTCACCATATATCAAACGCTGAAGGGATTCGCTGTACGGGGCGTATATCCCCATGGTGATGAGTGCCGGCTTCTCGTCCCGGTGCCGGGCAAAAGTGGCGAAAGAGTCGATGCCGCTCGTGAATAGCTGGGCAGATCCCTTATTCCCGAAATGATTATTGACCGCAAGCCCGACATTGATGTCGCCCGTGCAGAAAAAATCCGGGTACATGTCCTTCATGACGGCCTTTATCGTGCGCAGGGACTCGATGAACGTGGCATCAAGCTCTTTTACATGCAGGTCAGCGCCCGTCGCCCAGGATACGGGCGCCACGTTGGCGATGGCAGGGATATAGAGGATACTTTCGGGAACATCCTCGATGTTCCTGTCGTATCTTAGCGAGAACAGGTCCTTTTTAAAATATTTTTTCAGGCCGGGCGAGTATGACAGCTTAAATGATAGTCTTCCAGCCTTTTTTTCAATCAACTCTACGTATATATCGCCTTTTGGCTTAGACGCATTTCCGGACAGCATAAGGGCACCAGGTATAAATATATAATATAATAATAAATTTATATTTTTCCAGCCAACTTACTGGATTATCCCTAATTTCAGGCACTTCTGGAGCAATCTCTGGGAAAATGGCTTATTCTTGCCCCATACGTCGGGGAATTTATAGGCCCTGAGCCATTCGAAGAACTCTTTTGAGCCGTACGCGTCTCCTTCTATCGTGGCGGGTATCGCGCTCTGGATATCCTTCCACATGCCCGACTTCTTATAGGCGAACATCAGCCGGTCCCACTGGAGCTTTTGCCGGATGCGGCAGAAGGTCCTGTTATCGACCTTGAGCCCGCAGAGGTTTGGGTCGATGCCCTCAAGGGCCAGGCCGGCGATGGTGCGGCTGCACTTCTCGCAGCGGCCGCAGTTCAGTACGTCTCCTCTGCCAGGCTCGTCGCAGACAATGATGGGCGGATAATTGCCGGTTTTTTCTATGAAAGGCTTAATCTCGTGCCGTATCTTTTCCTGCCTCGACCACTCGGCGCCGTCGTGGACCGCCTGCACGTCGGCCCAGGCCACATTCCCGTCGATGAGCGGGTGAGAGCCCCAGGGCCTCATCGGCCCCTGCATCTGGTCTTTGGTCATCGAGGACCCGATATAGACCCTTTCCGTGCCGCCGACCGCCGCCAGGGGGGCACATATTCCCAGGAGTCCGAGGCCGTGCTGGACTCCGGCCCACCAGGAGCGCTCGAACAGATGCTGGCCATGGTCCTCGAGGAGCTTTTTCTGGTTAAAAAAGGCATAGTTGAGGTTCGATTCGACACGATGCAGCCTTACGCCTTCCTTTTGAGCGAACGCTTCCTGTGCCCGGTAGACGCTCTGCTGGAGCGCCTCGCTATAGGGCTTAAACAGCCCGAGGGATATGAGTTCCGGCTTTTCGTCCCGGTGCCGGGCATAGGTCGCCAGAGAATCGACGCCTCCAGTGAATAGCTGGGCCGAGCTACGGCCGCCAAACCGGTTAGAGACTATATGTTCCGCAATGATATCGCCGGCAGTGGAAAAATCCGGGTACATGGCTTCCATGACTTTTCTGACCTTTTGAAGCGAGCTTAAGAACGTGCTGTCCAGCTCATCTACACGTACGTTAGCGCCGGCCGCCCACGCGACAGGGGCGACGTTCGCGATAGCGGGTATGGCGAGGATGCTTTCGCTCACGTCCCCGACGTCCACGTCATAATTGACGAAGAGCCGGTCTGCATTAAAATACTGCACGACGCACGCCGAAAATGACAGGCAGAACGACAGGCGGCCACGCTCTTTATCTTCCAGCTTTACCCGGATCTCGCCCCCGGGCCGTAGAGGTTTTGACGGGCGCATATACTACCCTTCGGCTATTTAATCAAGCCAAGCTGCAGGCACTTCTCCAGGACCCGCTCCAGCCGCGGCCGGTATTTCCCGTCGTCCTCGGGGAACACATAGGTCTTGAGCCATTTGAAGAACTCCCGGGAGCCATATATGTCATCGTTTACTTTTTCGGGGATAGCGCGCTGGATATCCCTCCATAAGCCATACTTGATATGCGTGAACCGCAGCGGGCGCAGGAGCAGCTTTCGCCGGATGTTTTCGAAAGTCCTATCGTCTACATGGAGCCCGCACGGGTTGGGATCGATGCCTTCAAGTGCCAGGCCGACGATGGTGCGGCAACATTTCTCGCATCGGCCGCAGTTCAGCCCATCCCCGCGCTCTCTTTCATTACATACAATAAGATGGGGATATTCGCCGGTCTTTTCGATATATGGCTTGATCGCAAACCGTATCTTATCCTGCCGGGACAGCTCGGTGCCATCGTGGATGGCTTTCACGTCAGCCCAGGCCACGTTGCCGTCGATGCCCGGGTGCGAGCCCCAGGCCTGGCGGATATCTAAGGCCCGGTCCCTTGTGGCCGACGATGCGATGTAGACCCGGCCCATATTGCGGATCGCCGTAAGTGGGGCGCATATTCCGAGAAGTCCGAGGCCATGCTGGGCGCTCGCCCACCAGGAATCGCCTCGCAGGCTGGAGTCGAAGTCGGAGATGAGCGTCGTATGATTAAAGAACGTATAGTTCATGTTCGACTCTACCCGATGGATGGCGAGGGCCTCTTTTCCCGCGAAAGCGTACAATTCGTTAAAGATCCGGCGCTGGAGCCTTTTATCGAAGAGCGTATAAATGCCAAAGGATATGAGTTCCGGCTTCTCTTCCAGGTGCCGGGCGTAGGTGGTGAACGAGTCGACGCCGCCGGTATATAGCTGGGCCGAGCCGGTATTGCCAAAGCGGTTCTCTTTGACATCGTCTACGACAACGTCGCCCGCGCAGGAAAAGCCCGTGAACAGGCCATTGACGATCGTCCTTATCTTGCGCAGGGACTCCAGGAACGTACGGTCCAGCGTGTTTACATGGATGTCCGCCCCGGTGGCCCAGGATATGGGGGCCAGGTTCGCGACGACCGGTATATACAGGATACTTTCGCTTACGTCCTCGACGTCCTTATCGTAGCCGACGTAGAACGTATCGGCCATAAAATACTTCTCCAGGCCCCGTGAGGGGCGCACCCGGAACTCAAGTAAGCCATTCTTTTTATTGGTCAGCTCCACCTTAATATTGCCTTTTTGTTCAACGGTACCGTCCATTTGCTAAAGCACTCCAGGTAATTATATAATTAGTTTTATATATAAACGTTATTAAAAAAATCTGGTCGCCTGCCCCGGTATGATTATGATGGAAACTATTTATCCTCCGGTGTTGTCATATACTTCGCCGGACGATAGCTGCGAAGCAAGCCTGTTTTCGCGTGCCGTCGACCGATATGCGGATGCACGGCTATGGATAAGTATTTATAGAAGTGCAAACATTATTTAAGACCGGCTTCCACGGAAGGATGGCGTTTTATGGACTCGGCTGAAGTGAAGGAAAAAACCGAAGAGTCGAAAGCGGATGACGAGCTGGCCCTCGCCAAAAAACAGGTCGAGGAGTATAAGAATCTCGCCATGTACCTGCGTGCGGACCTGGAGAACTATAAGAAGCGGGTCGCCCGCGAGCGCGAAGATTACGTAAAAAGCGCGAACGAGCCCCTCATCCTGGACCTCCTGGACGTCTACGAGAACATGGAGCGGGCGGTCGAGACCGCCCGGAAGTCCAACGACTCTATGGCGAAAGGGCTGGAGATGATCTACGCCAACATGAAGACGGTGCTAGAAAAGCACGGGCTCAGGCCGATCAAGACCGTGGGAGAGAAATTCGACCCGTACCTGCACGAGGCCATTCTGCAGGAGGCCGACGACGACCACGAGGACGACACGGTCCTCGAGGAGATCCAGCGTGGCTACACGCTGAACATGAAAGTCATTCGTTGTGCAAAAGTCAAAGTTTCAAAGAAAGGTGAAGACTAATGTCCAAGATTATCGGCATAGACCTTGGTACGAGCAATTCGGAGGCGGCCATCCTCGAAGGTGGCAAGCCGACCATTATACCGAGCGCGGAGGGTGCCAGACTATTCCCCTCCTACGTGGCGTTCACGAAGACGGGCGAGCGGCTCGTTGGCGAGGCGGCACGGCGCCAGGCCGTGACAAACCCGGAGCGGACGGTCCTTGCCATCAAGCGTAAGATGGGCACGGACTTCAAGGTGGACATCGACGGCAAGAAGTATACGCCGCAGGAGATCTCCGCCATGATCCTGTCCAAGATAAAGCAGGACGCGGAGGCGTTCCTGGGCGAGAAGGTCACGCAGGCCGTCATCACGGTCCCGGCGTACTTTAACGATAACCAGCGGCAGGCCACCAAGGATGCCGGCACAATCGCCGGCCTGGAAGTCCTGCGCGTCATTAACGAGCCCACCGCGGCCGCGTTAGCGTATGGACTTGACAAGTCGGGCACCCAGAAGATCCTTGTCTTCGACCTGGGCGGCGGAACGCTCGATGTCACCATCATGGAGATGGGCGAGGGCGTCTTCGAAGTGCTTTCCACCTCGGGCGATACGCAGCTCGGCGGCACCGACATGGATAACCGCATCATCGACTACATCGCCAACACGTTCCAAAAGGAAAATGGCATCGACCTGCGGAAGGACAAGATGGCTATGCAGCGCCTGCGGGACGCGGCCGAGAAGGCGAAGATCGAGCTGTCCAGCACCCTGCAGACGAACATTAATCTGCCGTTCATTACGGCCAACCAGAACGGCCCCAAGCACCTGGACATGACCCTCACGCGGGCCAAGCTCGAAGAGCTGGTCCGGGACGTCGTTGACCGGTGCTACGCCCCCATGAGGCAGGCCGTCTCGGACGCCAAGCTCACGGCTAACGCCATCGACCACATAATTCTTGTCGGCGGCCCTACGAGGATGCCCATGGTGCAGGAAATGGTCCGCAAGTTCTTCGGCAAGGAGCCGGAGCGCGGAATAGACCCCATGGAATGCGTCGCGATGGGCGCGGCAATCCAGGGCGGCGTTCTGGCGGGCGAGGTCAAAGACCTGTTACTCCTGGACGTCACACCCCTGTCGCTGGGCATCGAGACTTATGGCGCCGTATTTACTAAACTCATCGAGCGCAACACGACCATCCCCACCCGAAAGAGCCAGGTGTTCTCGACCGCCGCGGATAACCAGACGTCCGTCGAGATCCACGTGCTCCAGGGCGAGAGGCCCATGGCCGCAGACAACACGACCCTCGGCCGGTTCCACCTGATCGGGATCCCGCCGGCACCGAGGGGCATTCCCCAGATCGAGGTGACGTTCGACATAGACGCCAACGGCATAATGAACGTCAAGGCGAAGGACCTGGGCACGGGCAAGGAGCAGGCCATCACCATAACCGCGTCGACCAAGCTGTCCAAGGACCAGATCGACCGCATGATGAAAGACGCCGAAAAGTTCGCCTCCGAGGACGCTAAGAAGAAGGAGAAGGCGGAGGTCATAAACAACGCCGACTCCATACTATACGCGGCCCAGAAGACCATCACCGAGGCTGGCGATAAGATCACGGCCGACCAGAAGGACCATATCAACAAGGGCATCGAAGCGCTAAAAGAAGCCCAGAAGACCGACGACCTGGACAAAATAAAGGCGGAGACCGAGAGCCTCACTAAAGTCGTCAACGAGGCAGCGACCGTGATGTACCAGCAGGCGGCCCAGGCCTACCAGCAACAGCAGCAGGCCCAGCAGCAGGCCAAGCAGCAGGCCCAGCCCAACGGCGGCGGCAAGGACCCGAACGTGGTCGACGCAGAGTTCGAAGTAAAGAATGACGGGAAGAAGAACTAAGGCTCTTCTCCCTCATTTTTTTTAAAGATAATGGTGAGCGATAGTGGCTGAAAAAAGGGACTATTATGAGGTACTGGGCGTCGATAAGAGCGCGACGGTCGACGACATAAAGAAAGCTTATCGTAAGCTCGCCATGAAGTACCACCCGGACCAGAACAAGGAGCCTGGGGCGGAGGAAAAGTTCAAGGAGCTTTCCGAAGCGTATGCCGTGCTTTCGGACGAGCAGAAGCGCTCTCAGTACGATAAATTCGGCCACGCCGGCATGTCGGGCTACTCCGACGCCGACTTTTACAATAACGCGAACTTCAGCGACATCTTCCGGGACATGGGCTTCGGGAACTACGATAATCTATTCGACCTGTTCTTCGGAGGCCGGGGCGGAGGCCAGCGCGGCCAGTCCCGGGGCGCCGACCTGCGCTATGACCTGGAGGTCGACTTCAAGGACGCCGCCTTCGGCGTCGAGAAAGACGTAATATTCCCGAGGATGGATACCTGCGATACCTGCCATGGCTCGGGCGCGAAGCCCGGGACGAAGGTGAAGAACTGCAGCGACTGCGGCGGCACCGGCCAGACCCGGCAGGTCACGCAGAGCCTGTTCGGCCAGATGGTCCGCGTAGGGCCGTGTAATAAATGCCACGGCAGAGGTAAATTATACGATACGCCGTGCCCCGAGTGCCACGGCAGCGGCAAGTCCCGCCACGTCCGGCAGATCAAGGTCAAGATACCGGCGGGCGTCGAGGAGGGCATGCAGCTTCGAGTCGCCGGCGAGGGCGAGTCCGGCATGAACGGCATGCCGCCAGGCGATCTTTATGTCGTCGTCCACGTCAAGTCCCATCCAAACTTCCAGCGCTACGGGGACGACATCCTGTGCGTCCTGCCCATATCGATCACGCAGGCCGTGCTGGGCGACGAGGTCGAGGTGGAGACGCTCAACGGCAAGGCGAAGCTCAAGATACCGGCGGGCACGCAGACCGACACCACGTTCCGCCTCCGGGGCGAAGGCATGCAAAGCCTGCGCATGCGGGGCCGGGGCGACATGCACGTGAAAGTCCTCGTCAAGGTGCCCAAGAAGCTGACCGAGCACCAGAGAAAGCTTTACGAGGAGCTTGCCGTCGACGAGAAAGAAAACACGAAGAACAAAAATGACAATAAAAACATTTTCGAGAAGATCGGCGACGCGTTTAAATCCTGATCTCTTTTTAGTGAATGCCCCAGGAACGTACAAGAAAATATATAAGCGCCTGACCTAACTTTTCCTCGAGATGTCCCCGGATGATCGTCGCTTTTATCAGAGATCATATTCCTGGAGAGCCTGGCTTATGGTCGTCTGCATCCTGGGGACGCTTATTCTTGTGGTCGGGGCGAACGTTACTTATGCCATAATGTACCCGACTTTTTGGTCCCAGCGCATACCTGTAATGAACTCCACATACGAGGGCCTGACGTTGAGCGAATACCGGGGAGCGGCGAACGCCAGCTATGCCGAATTGTGCGCGTTCCTGGCCAACGATACCACGGAGACGGCCGACTATCGATATCCGGACTATACATGCGGGGACTTTGCCCTGCATCTCCATGACGCGGCCGAGCTCCACGGCATCGATTGCGGCCTCGTGGCCATAACGCTGAACACGACCGGCTACCTGAATGTGACGACCGACGATAACAGTACGGCGAGCAGCGATAAAGGCCATGCCTTGGTCGTCTTCAACACGACCGACCGGGGGCTGGTCTACGTCGACGCCACCGGCATGACGAAGGCCGAAAAGAAAAAAGGCTCCGAGCCTTTAAAGATGGCCGTATATTTTGAGGAAGGCATGCCCCTGGGCGAGATCGCGCTAAACCAGTCGGAGAGCTTCAATTATTCTTATTATGAGCAGCGGTCCTGCCAGTATGCCCTCTATATGGAGAACGTGAGCCGGCTCCTGGACGATGTCGATGCGTATAATGCGGAGGTCCGGGCGCTTAACGGGACAATTAACGGCTCGATGGCGGCGAAAAAGCAGGAGCTCATCGAGGCGAAACGCGCTCTTGGACAGAGCGATGAGGCAAAGTGGGTCATCACGAAGCCCTTCGGCATCGTCGACAGCGCCGTCGCCTACTGGTGAGGCTCTTCAATGCCGGCCGCTTTTACATCTGTGTTCCGTGTGACAAAAAGGTTGTATGCGTCGTAGTCTTTATTATACCGTACCAGCACGCCGTAAATCTCCACGATCTGCCCGTACTTCGCTGCCTTGAGCGCCTCGTTCTTCGGGCTTATATGGTAATCGGACAGGATGGCGTATACGGGCTTGGCCGAAGTGCCGTCGCATATCTTATAGACGTGGTCATTTTTATCGCCCAGGTCGCCGGACATGACCGACGCCACGACGTTTATGTGCTTCCCGACGTGGTCCTTCATCCTCGAGAGACGGGCGAACTTCGCCTTTTCCGGGACACGGTACTTCTCCCGGGACAGCTTATCGTGGCGCAGCACGGCGTAGGAGTACTTGATATCCGTGTTGATGAACTTGAACGGCTCCTCTTCGGCGACCTTCTGCATGAACCGGGTTGGCCGTATATCCTCTCTTTCCTGGAATGTCCAGCAGGATTCGGGATGGCAGCGCACGCACCAGATGAACGAACACGGGCTGTAGACACCCAGGCCTTTATTCATCAGGGCCACGACAAGCCTTCGCATCTCCATCGAGCTGGCCTTATCCGCGGGCTCGACGATGACGATATTCCCGTCCTTTGATAGCTTATCGGCCATACCTCGGACGATGCCCGCTTTTCGCTCGATGTCGCCGCCCAGCTCGTTCAGCACGTTGGAAAAGAACATTAGGTCGACATTATCCGGAAGCTCGTCCATTTTCAGGCTCCGGAGGTCGGCCCTCATCGGCTTTTCAGCCTTTACGCCGGTGCCTTTCGCATATGCGGGCACCAGGGCATTGAACGCCTCGGCGTTCTCGTCATATTTTTCGAGCGAATAGACGACGGCCTCTCCCCGGCCTATCCTGCGATAAATGTCGATGAGAGCAAGGGGCACAGTGCCCGGCCCGGTGCCGGCGTCCAGCATTTTCATGCGGTCCTTGAGCAGGCCGTCCACTGCAAGCTCGAAAAGGATATGCTCCGACTGGATAAAATAAACAGGAAACTGGTAGGCGAGGTATCCGAGGATGCTGTAGCCTGTCTCGTACGTGATCCTTCTCTTGCTGCCCTCCTTCCAGTATTCTGCCTTCTGGCCGGTAATCGCGTTCCTGAGCTTTCCGATGACGGCCGGATCGCTCCACGATTTGCCCGTCTTTTTTCCCACATATTTTTCAATGAGCTTCTCCAGCCTATCCGGCACTCCGGGAGATGCGAGGAACTCTTCCTGCGCTTTTCGCTCGCTCTCATTGAGGATTAATGATTTAGCCGCAGGCAGCCTCCTGGCCCTGTAATCGCCGCCGGCCGGCTCCAGGCGGATGCCCATATCATACGCTAACGGCTGTATCGTACGATAAATATCCGCGAGGCTCACGTCGCCCTTAACATAGTCACGGATCTCCGAAAGCATGAACTCGGGCTTCATCCTCGAGACGTACTTCACGGCCGAAGTGATCTCCTTATCGGGCATCGAGTGCTAAGACACAGCGCATAGATAAAAGATTTTGGGCCTCGCAATAAATTTCTGTATAAGAAGACACAACCTTGTAAATTACAAATAAAAGATTCACCGGCGGAGCATCTTTGCGATGCCAGGATTGCGACGGATCATCTCCTGCCTGAAGGCCTCGGCCTCGTCATACCGGCCCTCCAGCGCCATCAGCTGGTCGATCTGGGCGAGCGAGAACCGTGCGCCGTCCAGGTAATCTTCCAGGAAAGAGACGTTCACCGACGACCTGAAGTACTCCAGCGCGGCATGGTAATCCTTTTTCGCCTTCAGCGCCAGGCCGATGTTGCCGAGCTGGTCCGCCACGCCCTTTTTATTATGCAGGTCCCGGCCCAGCTTCAGGGCCTCCTTAAAGCGTTCGATAGCGCGGTCATAGTTCGCCGTATGCAGGTATATCAGGCCCAGGTTACCGCAGGCGACCGACTTTAGCTGGAGGGCCGAATTACTGGTCATGCAGCGGCCGACATAATCCACGTTCTCGAACTCGCTGGCCGCTGCCTTCATGTCTCCCAGCAGCAGCTCGCAGGTGCCGATGTTATTACAGGCGTTCATGACGTCCAGCTCATCCTCCAGCCCGATCCGGGATATCTGGAACGATTCCATAGCCTCTTTCACGTTGCCCGACTCATACTGGACGATTCCAAGGTAGAATAACGCTGTGGCCTTCATCCGCTTATCCTTCGTCTGTGTCGAGCAGCGGTATAGCGCGTTCATCGCCTCCTCAGTCGCGCCGCGGCTGAGGCAGATACAGCTGTCGAGGATATGCGCATAAGCTCTTTTTTCCTCGTCTCCGGCGTATTTGAGGGCCTTCTCGTTGTAGGCAGACGCCCTGTCGAGCATGCCGGCCAGCATGAAGTTCATCGCCAGGATCGCGTTGTAATCATATTGCAGGGCCTCGTTTCCTGGACTGGGCTCGAGGCGCGTGATGAATTTTAGCAGTTTCGGGGCGGGGAACACGTTAAAGAGCAGGAGGCTCAGGGCCGCCAGCAGGTCATCCTTCGCCGGCTCCTTGACGGAATACAGCTGCAGCTCCGATATGGCCACGAGCAGCGGCCGGGCCTCACTCAGCTTCTGGGCGGCGCTCATGGACTTGAAATATGCCGGGTGGCCGGAGACCTTATTCATGATCTCGATGACCATCCGGCAGTTCTCGCGGGTGAGGGCTTTATCCTCGTACCGGCTCAGCAGGGACTCGACGTATCGGGATATGGCGGCATAGCCATGCGTGCGATAGTAAAAGTTCATCTCTCCCAGGCGCCTGCATGGGAGCTCTTTGAGCTCGGACACGGCGTTCTTCACTTCCGGCCGGTCGAGGCTTATATCCTCTTTTTTCACCCCCATAACGCTTAGCGTCACGTCGGCCGCGGCCCGGAACCATCCGGCAAACCGGCGAAAGGTAATGCTAAACTCCAGAAGCTCCCGGTCTTCGCCTTTCGGGAAGAGCCTGGAGAATACGTCGCGGGCCAGGGCCCCATCCGGATCCCCGTCCCGGGGCAGTCTCGAAAAATCCGTCTCGAGGATCAGGCCCGGAATACGGGCGCATATCTCAGGCGAATATTTCTTCTTAAAGGCGCGCAGGGACCAGCAGATGACCTGTATGGAGCCCGGAGTCCCGGGCGCATCATCGATGGCCAGCCCGAGATATGCTCCCAGTCTCTTAATGCCGTCCCAGTCACATCGCATACCACACGCTCCCCATGGCATAAACGATTAAAACGAATGTATAGTTAATCGAAAGATTATCCAGCTCACAAGGATAATTTTCGTATTCGGGAGTTTATATATTGGCAAAGAAATGGCTATGTTTTGTGATTGCGAGGCAAAAATATCGCGATTAAAAATATTGGCCCGTCAGCCTCCCGATGGAAAGCTGGCGGGCATGTATGTCTCGAGGTCGCCCTTTTTCGCATAGACTACCATGTCGCCCAGGTCCGTCGGCACTCTTTCCAGGCTGTATCTCCCGTCGATATCGCTCGTGGACGTGGCGCCCATGGCATTGACCGGGCTGTGTGTCCTTTTGTAGAGCACGGCGACCGTCGCTCCCTGCACCAGGTCCCCGTTCTTATTTTTCACCGTGCCCCTGAGCGAGACGTAGTGCGTGACGGGCAGCGTGAGCTGCGCGGACTTACCCGCGGCTGAAGCCGATACGACCAGCAGGAAAGGCTTTTCTGACATCGCCTGGCCCGAGTCATAGGACCTGACGTGAGTCGTCGCCATGCCCCATTCGTCCGTGTAGGCCGTGCTATCGTCGAGCGTGGCAAACCTCCCGTCGCTCAGGCTGAATTTCACCGGTATGCCGGCCTGCTTGAGCGGCTGGCCGCCCCTGAAGAGCTGTGCAGTAACTAATACGGCGTCCCCCGCCGGGCTTTGCGGCTGGTATGCGAACAGGAAATCCCTGGCTGAAGTAATCCTGACATCGTCCGCGGGGCCGCCGGAAGCGGCGTTCACGACGAGTAAGAACGCGCCTGCAACCGCCGTTATCAATAGTATGAAAATGATGAGCAAGCCTATGCTCCTCAATGATCTGCTCATAGTATCCCCTCAAGTAAATACTCGTAATGCCGCATTTATAAGATTAACCGACTTTAAGGGTAAATGCACTTTATTACAAAATTTTAACTGTCATGCAATTAATTCCGAACATTTATGACAAATTAATCATAATTGTAAATAAATTCTACAATAAATAGTAAAATGTATATATGATAAGATCGGATGATTGTACATGCTCCGGCGAGCCAGGCTTGACGCGATCGTATACCAGGTCGGCGGGTCAAACCCGTGTTATATCTCCGAGCACGATTGCTCAAGGGCCAAAGACAGAGACTTTTATCGTTCGCTCATGCGGCTGAGGTCGCGGGTCCGCTCAGACCTGTCTTCGGGCTTTTATTCTCTCGGCCGTTTTGATTATGTCCGCCCGTATATCACCTGTATCGACACGGTCCTGCCCCTGCGCGACGGCTCTTTAAAACAGACTTTTCTCGGCTGCTCCTATGACGCCCTGGACGACCATGGCCGCCGCCAGTTCGTTTCCACGTGTCCGACCAACTACTCTTCCACGGAGTCCGATACGCTGCTCGAATCTTTCAAGACTCTGGGGGAGATAATCGAGGCCCGCTATCAGGACGAGTGCATGAACGACCTGATACGTGAATTGCCCCGGGCCCCGCTGGTCACTACGTTCGACCTTAACGGGGAGATGCAGCGCCCCACCGAGATCAGCGCCATCATAGAGCGCAATAACGGCTCCTTCAAGGCTTCATCCCCCGAGATTTCCCTGAGCTCAAGTGCGGCTGACCCGTGTGAAGCGCTAAGCCGGCTTGAACGGGCCTTATCCGATAACCCCGGTGTAGCCCGGGGTCATATATTGTGTGCCGAGCCGATCTTTGGCCCGGTAGACGTGCAATTAACCCTTAAAAACTCCTTTTCCGTGAAACGCTTTTTGATATCGCTTTCTCCCTACAAGAACGGCACACGATATTACCTTGCCAATGCACCGCAGGCGGGCGTCCGCGTAAAATCCACCACGATAGGGGGCGCATTGCAAAACGTTAAGGATGCCATCTCGTTAAAGTTCCATGAGGCGCCCCTGGAAGATGTCGAGAAGGCGCTCAAGGCCCGGCCGATACTCACCACGGCAAGGATAGACTGCAACTAACTGCCAGTTTAAGTTCATCGAAAAATAATAAGCATGATAAAAGACGTTTTCAGCCACGAAGTTGCCCATGGCTGAAAACGTCTTAGAGCATTCTTTTAATGCTTAGAGGGACTTATTAATTCACCTGCCACGCACGACGAGTACCGGGCATGGCGCGTGCATGACTATGGCCCCGGAGACGCTGCCCATGAGCGCCCGCTCGATGCCGGACTTGCCCAGGTTACCTACGACGATGAGGTCGAAGTTCTCGTCCTTTGCGATCTTGACGATCTCATCGGCCGGATAGCCGCGCACTATACGCGTCGTCATGATTACGCCCTTCTCCCCTGCCCGGTGTGCCGCATAGTCTACCGCCGAGTTTGCCTCTTTCGAGACGCGGATGTTCTCGTCCTCGTAGCCGGTTATATCGTCGTGGTGCTCCAGCGCGTAGATCTCGAAGTGCTTCATGCTGATGACGTATACGGCCGTCACGTCGGCGTTAAGCTTTTTCGCCATGTCGATACAATAATCGGCCGCTTTATTACTAAAAGGCGAGCCGTCCGTCGCAAGAAGGATCCTGAACGTCATTATATCACATACACGTAGCCCTAAAACCTTAAAAGTATATCCATATGGCCATTATACTATTTAGGCTGGCCGATACGTAAAGCGATGATGAACATCCCGGCAACGAATTGCAGGCCGACGATCGTCATCAGCGCCAGGCGGGCGACGCTTGAAATAATTGCGCCTAAATCCGGCTCCGGGACGATGACAGGCGGAATGACGTTAGAAGATGTCGGGCTGGGCTTTGGAGTGGGGGTCACACTGGCCGAATAACTCTTTTCTATATATCCAGGTATCATGATGTCCACGGTTTTCGTCCCTTCGCGAAGCTGGACCGTCTCTGAGTATGCGATGCCGTCCTTCTCGGCCGTAATAATATAGACGTCCTGCGTCAAGCCCGAAAACTGGTAAAAGCCGGTGAGCGATTTGCTCCCGTTACTCGTGAACTGGGGGTTATCGGCAGACTTAATGGCATCCGCCGCCACGTAGCTGTTGACCACGAACTTCGTATAATATATCGTGACCTTGGCCCCAGGAATGGCGTTATGATTGGCGTCGTACACCCGCCCTGAGATCGAGTCCTGGCCGCCGAGGTATTGAGCCCGGGATGTGTGCATTTGCAGCGCAAGCATCCCTGTGACGGCAAAGATAAACAACAGGATAAAAGCGGCACGGATCACAGGCTTCATCGCTTCACCCCATGCGAGCTGCCGGTTGTATTACTATAGGCGTCATAGAATGAGCCGATCCAGACCAGTATAGCGAGAACTCCGATGGGCAGGCTCAGGGTAAAGGCCAGGGCCCAGAATACGAAGTATATGGCGAAGATCATGTAGCCGAGCTTCTTTTCGCCGGCAAGGATATTGTAATAGCCAGGGACGATGAGCGAAAGGAAGAGTATCTGCGCACGGTCCATCGTCGGGACGTTGCGGGATGCCCTCGTTTTCGGCCGCGCGACTTCGGTCGCAGGGGTGCTCATGCCGCCGTTGGTGGCGGCACGGGCCTCCTTTGCCTGGCCTTCTTCGTGTTCTCCTCCCATCTCGAACTTACGGTAGAGGTCATATTCCTTTCTCTTCGCATCGTCGGACAGGACTTCGTACGCCTCCGAGATGAGCTTGAAGAGCTCCTCCGAGGTCGATGACCTGTTTATATCCGGGTGGTATTTTTTAGCCAGCTCCCTGTACGCTTTTTTGATATCGTCGGAGGTGGCGTTACTGTTAAGCCCCAGTATCTCGTAATAGTCCTGGCTGAAATCCACACATTTTATAAGCATAAGTATAGGATATATGCCTTTTCCTGCCGTAATAATAAAAAAGGTATAATTATAAAGGCCGGCTTATTCGCCCGCCGGGCAAATCTATGTATTTATTCTGATAACTATAATTATTAATAACGGTTGCCGTGTTGAAAAATAGCCGTTATCTGTCCGGATGGCCCGTTTTAAGCCCGCGAAGCTTATACAACAATGTAAGAAGGATATACCACAGCAATAAAGGTCAGAATGCCTGTAGATATGGATGAGATCTACAGGAAAGTCCCTCAGGAGAGCTTATTTTCCATTCGCCGCGCCAGGCAATCGCCAAGATCTACAAAAGAAGGCATGATGTCGTCGGCGTCCTTAAAATATTCTTTCGGCAGGGTCGTCGTCACGGCGATGACGTAGTCGGCGCCCGCCGCTTTTGCCGACATTATGCCCATCGGCGCGTTCTCCACGACCACGCTATACGCCTTATCCACGCCGAGCATCTCCATTCCCTTCCAGTATGGATCGGGAAACGGCTTGCCTTTCTCCGTGTCCTCGGCGGTCACGATGGTATCGAACATGCCGTTCAAGCCTGCCTCTCCCACGACCTTCATGACGGACTTACGATTGCTGCCCGTCACCAGGCCCAGCTTCACGCCGTTCTCGCGGAGCATGGCCAGCGTCTCCGGGACGCCGGGATAGGCTTTGATCTTTCCCGAAGCGATCTCCCGGTACAGCTCCCGCTTCTCCTCGACGGTCCGCCTTAGCTCTTCCTCGCTCGCCCGGACGCCATATTCCTCGATCAGCTCTTTACCCAGCTTCATAGAGGGCATGCCCTCCCGCGTGTAAATATCCCGGGGCGTAACGTCGATGCCGAGCCGCTTGAACGCCGTGTGGAACGCCTCGTAGTGGAACTCCATCGTGTCCGTGATAACACCGTCAAGGTCGAACAGGATTGCCCGATACCGCCGGACGTTAATGGAACAGTGGGGCTGCATCATCCCGGATATTTCCATTGAGGGTAGTTATAGTTATTCGCCATCCGTCTTAATGACGACAACGTCCGGGACATAATGGCTCCATTCCGCAAGGAGCGCTTTTTCCTTATCCGAGAGCATGGCCGCCTCTTTTCGCATGGCGTCGTAATGCTGCCAGGCTTCGCTGGACGCATCCTCGAGCTGAGCCATGTATTCCTCGCTGCTCGTACAGGCCGGGTCGACTCCCAGCGAACCGCCCCTGAGAAAGAGCAGCGGGTACATGCGGCACTGTAAAGGCTTAATATCGGCCAGCGTGCAGCCCGACCCGTTCAGGAACGGGCACGACGCGCCGTAAGGGACGAGGATCTCTTTAGTGTCCCTTCCCTGATATGCCAGCAATTCCATTAGCCGCTTCTCGTGGCCGCAGACGTGGATGTGCACGAAGCGGTCCGACGTGCGGCAGCAGGCCTTGCATCGTTTACACCGCTCGAAAAAATTGCCCGTGCTCATGTGGAACTGAAAAAGTTGGATAGAAGAATAAAGCTTTTGGCACGCTCACAGCCTCGCGGAGGCGAGCGTGAAATACAGAATGGCAGTATGAGAGTAATCCGCCAATGGTCGCAAGGGACGGGCTATCGTGTGTAGAAGGCATGACAAATACGCATTAGGCCGGAATGGGTAATAAGTGTTTATACGTTATAGTCTTCCCAGCCGGTAAAATACCCTTTCTCCTGCGGCCCTTTACTCAAGGTGGAAACGACCTGGGCGACACCTAGCTGAAGGGCCATGTCGAGCGAGTCATAGACCTCCCAGCCTTCCACGATCCGGCCGCCCTTCACGGACAGTATGGTCATCGCGGCGACTTTGACGTCACGCCCTCGTGCGGGTATGCCCGGCAAGTCGCCCTCCTGTATGCCATACATCGTATACCTGGTCGCGACCCTGTCCTTCTCCGCGACCTGGTCATCGATGGTGACTTTCATGTGGGGGAAGGCACGGGCCAGAGAAAGTATGTGCTCACGGTACTCCTCGTAGCTCATTTTCTCTTCAGGGACTTCGGGCGTGTGATGGATGTAGGACGGGTCGAACATATCGTCGATCGCATCCAGGCGGGACCGGTTGTAGAAGTCCTCGTAGAAGCGCCTCACCAGCGCCTTATTCTCCTTTTCGACATTCATCTCCTCGGAGTACATGATCGTCACTCTATACCGGGTCCGTGCCATTTAAAATAGCTTTATGCCTCTATCGTGCAGAATGCCGCCCCTTGTGGCGTACATTGCATGGATTATCGACGGGCCGTCGTTTTTTTAGCGTTTAATAGTTTTTATACACAGCATTTTATAAATATATGATAATATAATAATCGCTGTGGGAGTAATCATGGACCGTAAAGCCCTTGCCATCACTATCCTTCTGCTATCATCCTTCGTCGTGCTGCTGCTTATCAACCAGAACCAGCCCGCGACCGCCCCGGCGGTATCGCCGTCCGCAACGCCCGCCGCGAATGCCGGGAAGCCGGTCATTGCGATGCTAAACACCTCCGACATAGTCCCAGGGCCGGTTAACATAACCGCCACGCCGTCCCCCGCACCAACTAATGTAATACATCGTAAGCCGGCCGCTCCTCCGAGCCCGACGCCGAGCCACGCGCCCTCGCCGACCACGAGTGCAGCGATGGAACCGTGGAAACCCATGCCGGCCTGGTCGCCCATGCCTGAGGCATCGCCGCTGAGCTGGACTGACACGCTATGGAAAAACGCCTCAAAATAAGCTATGTGTTGCATATATACACATATTAGTTCTTAAACGATCTGGTTTTAAGTGCCCTTAGTCAACTTAAAGCCAGAATGAAATTTTAAGGCGGAAAAGCAGGCGCCTCTATTATAAGCGCGGAAATATTGGCCTTTGTGGTAAAAATAGCGCCTCCGTCGACTTTGTGCCTTAAAGAGCGCAAACGATTATTTTTAAGCAATATAACAATTCTTAGGGGGCCTTACAGGCACCAATAACATATTATATTCAACGGAGTAAAAATAAGGAAATTAAAACAAGCTCGTCTAAATAAAGCACCGCGTGGTGATGAGGGCCGCCGCGTCCCCGGCGTTCTTGATGGGGAAGTCGGAGTCGTCGAGGTGCGATATCAGGTCGAACATTGTCATGGTTTTTCCCTTATAGCTGCAGCCCATGGGCGTCGCCTTAGGGAAGACCTTAAGCAGCTCTGCCTTATTCTTGATGGGGAACTTCACGCCCGCGCCTTCCATCTGCGAGACGATGGTCACCTTCATCATTTCCAGCTCTTTGATCGCGGAGTCACCCGGTGCCTGCGCGAATTCACTATAGTTGGGCTTCTTGATGGGCAAAAAATCACCAATTGCTCCATTTGCGGTTAACTTTAAAGCCTTTCCGTAGCGTGATAAACGATAAATAGATATATGTTAGCACGTATCATAGTCGTAGATGACATCCGAAGACTTAAAACGTTTTTTCAAAAGGGATAAGTTCGCAGAATATAACGGCATTACTTTGCTCGAGGCGGCCGACGGGCACGCCCGGTCGTCCATGCCGGTGACCCCGCAGCACCTCAACGGCCTGGGCATCGTCCATGGAGCGGCTCTTTTTACGCTTGCCGATTTCACCTTCGCGGCGGCGTCCAACTCCCGGGGCAACGTGGCCGTGGCCATCAACGCCAACATCTCCTACATGAAGGCCGTGTCATCGGGCCTTTTATTCGCGGACGCGCGGGAGGTCTCTATCAACTCGAAGATCGGCACGTACACCATCGACATCACCAACGAGTCGGGTGAGCTGCTCGCCATCTTCCAGGGCATGGTCTACCGGAAGAAAGAAAAAGTGGAAGATATCAAGTCAGCGTAATAGCAGTCGGCGCGCGCACTCTGTGAAGTGCCGGGAAATGATTCATAAAAAATATATGTAAGCAGAAGGCCATAGCGTACATGATGAAAAAAATGACCGTGAAGCTCACCGGTGAAGAGCTGAACGAGCGCTTGGACGAGCAAATACTACTCATTGAGCGGATATCGATCATGCTGGAGGACGCCAAGCTGGACGTGAACGACGAGATGACGCTCGACGGCGAGAGCATGCATCGGCTAATCGAGCTGCTATCCGCCTATGACGCCTTCCTGAAGCACTTCCGGGACACGACGGAAGATACCGTCGCCACTATCAGGCAGCTGACCACAGTCCCCGGGAACCAGAACTGCAGCTACGAGGACGAGCGGGATCTTGACCTCGAAACAGACGAGGAGAAAGACGAATAAAATAAAACAGGCTTATTTCTTTTGTTCCTTATTATCGATGATTTTCACCCTGGATTCCAGCGCTCCGGCCGAGCCCGAGCAGATGGAGGCATAAACCTTCGATAAAGGTATCGCGCAGGACTTGCATACCGCCTTACCGTCGAAATCCAGCCGGCAATCCTGGCAGATCATCTGGCCGCAGATGGTGCATTTATCGACCGCTTCGGTATCCGTATGAACATGGCACTTCATAAACTGACCTCGTATTTGTTTTATACTTTACGAACAATCATTAATTATCTTTAACCTTCCCCGGGTTAAATACATTGCGCTAATAGCTTATAGCTGATTAAAAATTAAAAGTGAAAGATCGGCCTTCTCGCTCTTTTTTACTGCTTCATCTGGCCTACCGCATGCCAGACGCCGGCCATGCTGTCGTATTCCTCGTCCGGCATATGCCGGAGCGTGTTTATGACGTCGTCCGAAGCCATGTTCTTTTCCGCATACTCGACGCATTTCTCCTTATCTGCGGGGAAATGGATGCCCTTTAAAGATTTTGAAACCTTTGCAATGATCGAAGCCATAATTACCTCCATAAGGCGCTTAGCGCCTTTATTCCTCTTCCTTGCCTTCTGCCTTCCCTATGAGCTCTTTTACTTTCTGTCCGCCCTTTTGCCCTATCTGCCGATAAAACTCTTTCCCGTGGGTCTCGGACGTCTTTTCGCCGCCTTTATGCCCGATCTCCTCGTAGAATTCCTTCCCATGGGTCTCGGATGTCCGCTCGCCTCCCTTATGTCCCGCCTCCTCGACCGTCATCTTCCCTTTATCCTGTCCCTTTCGCTCAGCCATGCTTAACACCCGGTTTGAAGTTTAGACTGTATTTTAATTAAGATATCTGTAAAAATAAGGAATAAAACTGCAGATTTTTTTTGTTTTTATCATGAGCGCGCATCCCTTGCGTTACCCTTAATCAGGGATGACGTGGGCGGATTTTTATACAGCTATCGCATAGCAGGGAAGCGCTGGAAAACGGGGCTAGCGAATGGCCCTATAGAGACACCAGAGGACGGCAAGCAAACCAAATCCCATAATAAACATGAGTACCATTGGGTCTGCCAGGGTTTGCATTGCAATTCACCACGGGGATGAGCGTAAGGCCCGTATAAACAGAGCTTTTTGTCCCGGACCGGACGCTCATTCCAGAATATATATCGAATGGTCAATAAGAAATTATTGTTCCTTATATTAATAAATTTTGCACTAAATCAAGTTATATAAATTAAAATTTAGTAATAACAGTAATTTTTGGAACAATTTTATTTAATTATGAACGGGGCAGCATCAGGGCGGGCTTCCCCTGAATATATTGTTTATTTCTTTTCCTCGGATTCCCCTTTTTTATGAGTTCGCGGATTTCCTGGCCGCCCTTGTGCCCGACCCTTGTGCCCGATCTCCTCGTAGAATTCCTTCCCGTGTGTTTCGGCCGTCTTCTCGCCGCCCTTATGTCCGGCCTCTTTGACTGTCATTTTACTCTTCTCTTTTTTCTCAGCCATTTTTAATCACAATCTAGACACCGCGCGCACAAGATACTGTTAAATCTCTGGTGAAAATAAAAAGCGCTCGGATCGGGATTTGAACCCGAGTCGGAGCCTCGACAGGGCCCCATGATAGGCCGCTACACTATCCGAGCTTTTTACAAAACGGGGTTTTACACATATCCTCGATTGAATTTATAGTTTTCCGTTTGCCCTGCTCCGGGGCAAATGAGTATGTCCCGCCTCCCGAATTCGAATCGGGGACCTGTCGGTTTCCGCAGTCGTAAGGTCTACAGCCGACCGCTCTAACCAGGCTGAGCTAAGGCGGGTTTTTAGGTATCAACCAGGGATACGAGACATCAGATAGACTTCCACCTACTTAAAATTTTCGGGCTTCGCCGGGCTGCCATGTGACTCAATATCCGATAGCCTTCATGAAACGGTGCTTGATCTCGACCGGCGTTAAGGGGATATTCGGGACGTCAGCGTTCTTCGCCTCTATGATAGCGTGGATGAACCTCGGGCCTTTGCCTCCGGCCTCCAGCACTTTCAACAGCTCTTCCGGCGTCGAGGCTTTGGCCGTGTTCACGATGCCGAAAGACTTTGCCAGCAGCTCCAGGTCCATGCTTTCCGAATAGGTCTTCTGGTTGCCGGTGGAGCCGTGGGCGCTGTTATCGAAGCAGATGATCGTTAAATTTTCCGGCTTTTCCTGGGCTACGCTGGCCAGCACGTTCGGGTTCATCAAAATACTGCCGTCGCCGTCGAGCGTGATGACTTCCCGGCCCAGTCCCATGGCCAGGCCCTGGCCGATGGAGGAGACGAGGCCCAGGCTGCCGGTCATGTAAAAGTTCGTGCCCTGGTCGTGGGCCGCATATAGCTCCTTGCTCGGGACGCCGATGTTGGAGACTACGACTTTGCCGCTCAGGTATGGGGCAATGCCCCGGATCATATCGTAGCGGGTATGAGTCGCCTTCGGGACAATGGTATGGCAGTCGATATTGAAGCGCCTCTCCCTGGACGTAAAGTCAGGGTTCCAGTGCTTTTCCGTCGAGATCTCCCACAGCCTCGGGGAAAGGAGGATGACGGTCGGCAGGTTGGACTTGTACGAGGAGTTGATGGCCTTCTTGACGAGCTCCAGCTCGCTATTGGCGCCGATCTCGACGTGCGGTATATCGGACGCTTCCAGTATGGCCGGGAGGCACTTTCCGAAGGCAGTCTGTGCGTAGATCGCCTCCTTGTAGTACCCTCTCCAGCTCGCCAGGATGGGCAGAGGTATCTCATAAGTACGGTTTAGGGATGAAAGCACGTTCAGCGAGTTGCCGATGCCCGTGCTCTGGATCATGAGGGCCGGCCTTTTCCCGGCCATGAAGAGCCCGGCGGCGATGCCCACGCCATTCTCCTCTCGCGTAAGGGGGACCTCCTTGAAACTGGGGGGGACCATCGCCAATAAGTTCTTGATCTTGTCGCAGGGCAGCGTCAGGACGACGTCGATGCCGCAGGACTTCATTATGTCGATGACTTCTTGCTCAACGCTGGCCATTCCATCACCTTTAAGATATTTTCCAGGGGCACGCCCGGCCCGCTCACGTCGAGGCAGGGCTCCACCATGCTGAGACAGACCTCCTTTTTTAGCCTTTCAAGGCCGCCGCCCGTGATGTTAAGGAGCACCCGGCGGCCCCTATCCAGGCCATTATCGCAGGCCTTCAGCAGCGCGGCCACGGCCACGGCCGCAGGCGGCAGGATGTCTATGCCCTCGGCATTTTCGAATATGGCTTTTGCCTTTATCGCCTCATCGTTCGTTATCGCGTACATGGTGCCCTGCGTGTCGATGAGCGCGTCGTAGACGCCGCCCCCGACCGTGTACGGCGGGTTGCGGTTAGACAGGATATCGGTGTACATCGCCTCGATCTGCTTTTTCGCGTCGGGCATGTCAAGATCCGGTATGATGTCCCGGCGGCCCGCCTTCCATGCGTAGTACATCGGAGCGAACGGCAGGTTCTGCGCCAGATGCAATTCGGGCAGGCGCTCGCCAAAGCGGCCGTCGTCCCGCAGGCGCAGTGCCGCCTCCCAGGCCGCGATGCCGCCCGTACCGCTCCCGATGGCCTGGAAATAGTCGTCGGGCATTCTCTTCATGATTACGGCCGCGTCCAGCAGGGTGACGCCCATGCCATCCCGCCGGGCCACGTTCCGGGCGCCGCCTTCGGGCATCATGCCTTCGATTGAGGCGATGCGCTCCGAAAGCCGAATGGCGTCCGTGTAATCGTTGCCTTCCTCCATAGTGATAAGCCTGATCGAGCTTCCAGGATCCCTCCCGGGTATCCAGAGGTTATAGGCGTTCTTCTTGGGCACGACGATGACCACGGGAAAGCCCGTGAGCGTCGAAAGCCAGGCGAACGCCCGGCCTGTATTGCCCGCGGAGGCCAGGACCATCGCCCTGCCGCCGTGCTCCCGGGCCCTCACGACCGTGGGCGGAGCCTCCAGCTCTTTGAAGCTGCACGTATCCATGCGAGCATCCATCTCGGGCCAGTAGCCGTTAAAAGAGATATATAGCTCTTTAAGGCCAAGTTCTTTCGCGAGGCCCTCGCTTTTATAGGTCATGGGCGCCCCAGGCGTATCGAGGTGGCCTTTTGTCGGCAGCCAGTCGTAATAGCGCCACATTCCGGGCATATTTCGCAACGAAAGCCGTCTCGCCGCATATTTTGCCCGTATCAGGCCCGCCCCGCATTCACACCGGAGGGTATAATGGTCGGGTATCGTGTGCCTGCATCCTGTACATTCCAGCGTATACGAGCCCATAGGTACCTCTTTGTATAAGTGTCAATATCGCATGTATCGTATTATATGTTTTTGCGTTTTCGTCTTATATCATTGACAATAAGGCATAATATATTAAATAATATCCTATAAAGGTAATTTTAATACCTTTTTAGGAAAAGCTAATTAAAGGTCAAAATTGTATGGTCCATGGGAGATGGCTGGCGCCATGAGGATAGCATTAAAATATCCTGAAAGAGCCGCTCCGGATATCCGGCTCGGCCTCACGTGCGGTTTCGATAAGTGCATGCAGTGCGGCCGCTGCACGGCGAGCTGCCCCGCCGCCTTCAAGTATGACGATTATCGTCCCCGGGATGTCATGCGCAAGCTGCAGCTGGGGGACCGTGCTTCCCTGACTGATCTTTTATGGCGCTGCGGCCAGTGCTATTCCTGCGCCTCACGCTGTCCACGGAACAACAGCGTCGGCGCCGGCATTCTCGCCCTCCGTGAGGCGGCCATCGCCGCAGGCCGCGCGCCCCCGGCAATAAACAAAGTCGCGGCACTCCTGCGGAAAAATCTCTATGACCGTGGCGAGACGTTCCTTCCCTCCACGTTCACATTTCTCGGAGAATTCGGCCCCCGTACAATAAAACGATGTAAAGATAACCGGAAAAGGCGCGTTCGGCTGGGCTTCGGCCGGGACGACGCCCATGCACATCCGGTACCAGACGGGGCCATGCGCGAGATCCGCGCGATCCTGGATATGACCTGGCCTGGAGGCGATACCTGTGCTTAAGGCCATACCGAAGAATAACTATTATCTCTTTAAAAGCTGCGTCACCGGCTCGATGTACCCAGGCATCGAGAAGTCGATCCGCTTTGTGCTCGACCGCATCGGCGCTCAGTATACCGACGATCCGGAACAATCATCGTGCTCAGGCTTCGGCTATCACGCGGGCGTAGTACCGCTGCGGGCGAACCTGGCCCTCAACGCCCGGAACTTTTCGCTGGCCGCCGGCTCGGCCGATAAGCATATCGTCTGCACGTGCCCGACATCCTATGGCAATTTAAAGGAATGCAGGGAGATACTGTCGACTGACGCAGAACAGAAGGAATACGCCGCCGCTGCGATGAAAAAGATCGGCAGAACGATGGACATCAGCCCGGGCGTCCACCACGTCTCCGATGTATTTCTGGCGAGGCTTGACGATATTCGGGCCAAAGCCCTATACAGCTTCGACGGCATCACGGCGGTCACCCACCACGGCTGCCATTACTCTAAAATATTTTATAGGGACGTGGCCTCGGGAAGCTATGAAAAGCCCGAAGTGCTCGACGACCTCGTGAAGGCGTTCGGGTGCCGCGTCGCCGACTACGGCGAGCGCTCCCTGTGCTGCGGTATGGGCTTCCACTATACCATGCTTGACCGGGAATACCCACGGACTCTGCTCAGGCGAAAATTCGCCTCCATCGCCAATGCCGCCCCGGACGTCATCGTTACGCAATGCCCGGGGTGCACGTTTAATCTCGACTACTACCAGGAAACTCTCGAGGACGATGTCGGGCCGTTAAATATCCCGGTCCTGTATTTTTCTGAGCTAATAGCGCTTGCACTGGGAGCGGACCCGCTCGCCATCGGGCTGGACATGCACGCCGTGCCCGTCGAGCCGCTGCTCGAAAAGCTCGGCATTCCGGAGGGCCGGCCATGAGGCCCAGGACAGGCGTTTTCATCTGCCACTGCGGCGATAATATCCGCGGCGCCATCGACATAGGTCGGTTAAAAGAGGCGGCCTGCGCCGAAGGCGCCGAGCGCGTCGAAGATTATCCATATCTCTGCTCGGCCGGTGGACAGGCGCTGATCAAGGACGCTATCCGTGAGCATGGCCTGGAACGCGTCGTCGTCGCCGCGTGCTCGCCGAACATTCACGAGCACACGTTCCGGGAGTGCGTAAAAGAGGCGGGCCTGAACCCGTACCTGCTCGACATCGCCAACGTCCGCGAGCAGTGTGCCTGGGTGCCCTCGGAGGACCCGACGGCCCGGGCCATCGACCAGGTCCGCTCCTCGATTTACGGCATTCGCAAAGCAATCCCTCTGGATAACATCACGATCACCGCGGAGAAGAGCGCAATCGTCGCCGGCGGAGGCATCGCCGGCATGACCGCCGCGCTGGCGCTGGCCAGGCAGGGCATTCACGTTCATCTCATCGAGTCCAGCCCCACCATCGGCGGCAACATGGTCAGGATCGGCAAAGTGTTCTCGCCAGACCGGCTCACCGAGGATTGCGCCATGTGCTCGCTGGCCCCCATCATGAGCGAAGTCGCAAGGAATAAGCGCATTCACATAAGGACGCTCTCCTGGATATCTCATGTAAAAGGGCACGTGGGAGACCTAACGGTCACCATCGAATCCGGGCCCCGGTATATCGACCCGAATAAGTGCACATCCTGCGGACAGTGCGCAAAGGCATGCCCGGTTAATGTAAAAGACGAATGGAACGCCATGCTTTCTACCAGAAAAGCCGTTTACAAGCCATTCTCTCAGGCAGTACCCGCTACTTTCACCATTGACGATAAGAGCTGCAAGAAGTGCGGATGCTGCGTGAAAGCCTGCGGGGCCGGAGCCATCGACCTGAGCGCCGAAGGCACGATAGAAACGCTTCACGTCGGGACCGTTATCGTGGCCACGGGCCATCGTGAGCTGGACCCCACGGCAAAATACGAGTTCGGCTATGGCAAATACGGCGGCGTCTTTACCCAGACGGAGCTGGCCAGGCTGCTTGCCATCAACGGCCCGACCTCGGGAAGGCTGGAAGACCCGGCGACAGGCCGGGCCCCGCGTCGGCTGGTCATGGTGCAGTGCGTCGGCTCCCGGGATGAAAAGCCCGGCTCTATACCATATTGCTCTAAGATCTGCTGTATGGTCGCGCTAAAGCACGCCAGCTACATAAAGGATCATTTCCCGGAGACAGAGGTCTATATATGCTATACGGATATTCGGGCGCCCGGCTCCTACGAGAACTATTATCGCGAGGTGCAGAAGAAGGGCGTGAAATTCATCAGGGGGCGGGTGGGCGAAGTGCAGAAGGATGGCGCGCTCATCGTCAAAGTCGAGGATACGCTGGGCGGCGGGCCCATGGAGCTGGAGGCGGACATGGTCGTCCTGTCCTGTGCCCTCGAGCCGTCCGCGGGAACGCTGCAGACGGCGAAGGCCCTGGGCATCGGGCTGACGCCCGAGCTGTTCGTGAAGGAAAAGCATCCGAAGCTGGACCCGGTGTCGACGACGTCCCGGGGGATATTCGTCTGCGGCACGGCCGCGGGAGCTAAGGATATTACCGACTCGATCCTGCAGGCAAGGGCCGCAGCGTCAAAGGCGGCGGAGCTGGTGAGCGCCCCGGTCGAGATCGAGCCCGGATACGCCGTCATCGATTCCGAGAAATGCACCCAATGCGGCGCGTGCGTTAAGCTTTGTCCCTATGGGGCCGCTTACACGAACGGCCGGATCACGATAGACCCCCTTTCATGTATCGGCCTGGGCGGCTGTATACTACGCTGCCCGGAGCATGCCATATCCCTGCCGTCCTGTAGCGACGACGCCCTGCTCGCGAGGATCGACGGCATGCTCGCCAGCGGTCCCCGCGTGATCGCCTTCCTGGACGAGAATATCGCCTACGTGGCGGCGGATAACGCCGGCGTCAACCGCGTCGCCTATCCCTCCGCCATACGCATAATCCGCGTGCCTTCCATCATGCGCCTGGAGCCAAAACACCTGCTTTATGCTTTGAGTAGAGGCGCTTCAGGCATATTCCTGGGCGATGGCACGACGAACTCTCCCGAAGGGGCGGTGAAGGCGAACGTGGCCAGGCGGGTGGACGAGCTTAAAAAAGCGCTCGCCATAGAGGGCGTCGACCCGGAGAAAATATTCTATTATGAGGCTTACCTGCCCCACTACCGCGGGCTCGCCGCCAGGATGGTACAGCTCGAAGAGGCTTTACAAAAGAAGGATGCAGTCCATTTACATCGAGCCGAAGGCCTGATGGACGAAATGCACGAGACTCAATCCTCATAGACGAGAATAACGCGGATATCGCTCACGTTCGTGCCGGTCGGGCCGGTAAAGACGAGGTCGCCCAGCGCCTCGAAAAAGTCATACGAGGCGTTTTCCTTGAGCGTTTCTGTGATCGACAGCCCCTTTTTATGCGCTCTCTCCAGCGTTGTGCCGTCGGCGATGGCCCCAAAGGCATCGGTCACGCCGTCGATGCCATCGCTATCGGCCGAAATAATTGTGATGCCCGGCGTGTAGTTCTGCAAGAATCCCAGGACCAGCTCCTGGTTTCTGCCTCCTTTGCCCTTTCCTTTTATCGTCACCGTCGTCTCGCCGCCCGAAATAATGGCGGCCTGCGGCTTCACGGGGTTGCCCGACTTCAGGCATTCCTTTGCGATGCCCGACAGTACCAGCCCCGCCTCACGGCTTTCGCCGATAATGCCCGAGCCCAGTATGAGCGGCTTATAGCCGAGCTCAAATGCCCTTTTCGCCGCCGCCTCGAGGGCAATTATGCTGCTCGCTACGACCACATTGTAAACCTTATCGAACAGGGGGTCCCCCGGCTTGGGTGTTTCAGGGATTTCACCTTTTACACCTGCTTTCAGGTGGGCTTTCACGCTTGCCGGTGCCCGGTCGTAGATATCGTACTTTTTGAGGACACGGATAGCGTTTTCGTATGTCGTGGCATCCGGCGACGTGGGGCCCGAGGAAATAAAGCCGATATCGTCGCCCACGACATCGGAAACGATGAGGCTGATGATGGTCGCCCCGTCCACGTACTCTATCATCTGCCCGCCCTTGATAGCCGATATGTGCTTGCGGACGGCATTCATCTCCGAGATGCGGGCGCCGCTCTTGAGAAGAAGATCGGTCATCCGGATATTCTCTTCGAGGCTGATGCCTTTCGCGGGATAGGGAAGCAGCGCCGAGCCGCCGCCGGATATTAAAAAGATCACCAGGTCGTCCGGGCCGGCGTTCGAAAGTATTTCAAGCATTTCTTTCACTCCCCGCCTGCCATCCTCCGTAGGCAGCGGATGGCCTGCATGATGGACCTTTATGATACGGGTTTTTACGTCGACCCCGTACCGGTCGTTGACGATGCCTGCCGTGATGCGTCCATCAAGGAGCTTTTCCAGCTCCACGGCCATGGTGCCCGATGCTTTACCGCCGCCAGCAACGTATATGTGCTTATACCGGGAGAGATCGTATTCACAGCCCTTCACATACAGCTTATTACCCTCATGCCGGACGGAGTTCCGGACGACATTTTCAGGCAGCACCGCCTCAATGCCCGCCTCCAGAATAGCCAAAGCGTCCGCCCTTCGCTTATCGTCCCGGATAACGCCTTCGGCATTCTTTATCTTCATCATCATGAGATTTTTATGATGGGGCATAATACTTTCTCGCCGTTCTAGGGTAACGACTAAATATCAAAAATATGAAAATAAGTATCTATGCGTTACCTGATATTCATAATACTCGTGGCCTTAGTTTTTATTCCGGCAAGCGCCTCTGCCAGGGGCGCGGTAATTTTCGTCGTGGATGCGCTGGGGTCGTCATATATCGCCCCCAATACCGCGACCTATGCGTCGACCGGCGGCGCCATCAGCGCCGTAGACATAAAGTCCTTCGACAGGGCAGGTGCCCGATATCAGCTTAAGGTGCCCGTCCCGGCCACCGAATTCGGACATGCGGTGATCGTTACGGGATACTCGAACGCATCCCAGGAGACGGTCGCAGATTATCATTCAACGGTCTTCGACGTCCTGAGGGACGACGGATATCTCGCGCTCGGCATCATGGTGAACGGCGATACGCCTGAAATGATGGGCGAGCTCGACGCTATCGCGCACAATAGTAACGAGTCCGTCATGTCGCCCGACTACGAGTTCGTCGAGAATGGCCATGACGTGCCTCAGGACATCGAAAGTATGATGCGCGACCATACGCATGCATTGCAGTCCGCTAAAAGCAAGGACGCCTCCAGGCCATATATTGTCTATAATGCCTGGGGGATCGATTTTACCCGGGACCTGGTCGATAATATGAGCCGGTATCATCCGGATACGAATTATGTCCTCATCGTCAACATCGGCGGTCTGGACAGCGCAGGCCACAACCTTGGATATTCCGGCTACAGCGCCGTCTTATCGGGCATGGACGACGATATGGGCAGCCTTATCGATACCTGCGAACGATCAAATACCCTTCTGCTTATCACGGGCGACCACGGCATGAGCTTTAAGAACGCGACGGCAAAAGGAGCGCACCAGTCCGCCGATGTTGCAGGCCGCAACGAAAGCATTCTGACGCCATTACTCATCTATTCGAACGAGAGTATCCCGGGCGGGGGAACTTATGGCCAGGAGTGCCTGGCGCCGACGCTCCTCTCGCTCCTGGACGAGCCGAACACGCTGAGCCTGTGCGACGGCGTGCCGTTGCCCGTAAAAGAAAAACCGACGATGTTCTTTTGGTCCGAAAGCCCGGCGGAAGTTACCGTCACAGGGCCGGGCCTGAACGTTTCATTTAAATTCAACGGGACTTACCGGATACCGGAGCTTAAAAAAGGCGATTACCTGGTCCGGCACGACGGAATTTCGGAGGCCGTAAGCCTGGGCCACGATATTGTCGTGGACGTGAGGAAGGACGGACAAAGCGCCCAGGCCACGCCTCCATGGATAGCCTATGGCTCGGCAGCCCTGGCCTCTATCGGAGGGATCGCCATCGCGTTAAAGCTCGCATGGGCCAGGAAGTAGCCTAATGTATGGCCACTGGCACGTGCTCCACGGTAGCGGTCTTCACATACCCGGTAAGAATGGACGCGGCCTGCTTCGCCGATATGCCGTCGATAATGACGGCCCGGAGGGCGGCGGTCATCAGGTCGGGGCGGGCGTGCTGGAAAATGTTCCTGCCCAGGGAGATGCCTATCGCGCCCGCGGCCATAGCGTCCTCGACCATCTTCAGGACTTCATAGTCGCTCTCGCATTTCGGCCCTCCGGCGATGACGACCGGCGCCGGGCATCCTTCCGTGACCAGGCGCATCGACTTAATGTCGCCGGTGTACGGGCATTTCACGATGTCCGCGCCCAGCTCTCCGCCGACCCGGGCCACGTGGGCGATCTCTGCTGGAGTGCCGGTAGTATTCTTGCCCCTTGCATAGGTCATTGCCAGCAGCGGCATTCCCACTGCGTCGCACCTGTCCGCCATCTCGCCCAGGTCGCAGAGCATGTCGCTCTCGGTGCTGCATCCGCCGATGTTCACGTGGACGGAGATCGCGTCCGCCCCGAGGCGTATAGCCTGCTCGACCGAGGAGACGAGCACTTTCCTGTTCTTGTCCTCTCCGAGCTTCGTGCCCGCGGACATATGCACGATGAGGCCGCATTTTGGCGGCACCCTGAGCGATTTTACGACGCCTTTATGTAACAGTACGGCGCTGGCGCCGCCTTTTTCCACGAGCGATACCATGCGGCCCATATCGGTCAGGCCCTCTATGGGCCCCTCGCTGACGCCGTGGTCCATCGGTACGATGACTGCCCGGCCCGATTCCAGTATCCGATTCATTCGAATTATCTTGCCATCCATGTTCGATCCTTCCTTACGGGGCCGACGCTGATGATCTTCGAAAAATACGGGACAACAAAGCCGCAGAGTCTCGAAAAACAGGCGCCAGCCGGCGTTGTCCCTTAGTTAAACCACCAATAGCCGAAGCTGCCGTTAAAACTAAACCTCTGGGCAGCAATATTCAGGGCTGATTGGCTCATGACTAATTCAATTGTATCGTTGCGACCAAATATATAGGTTGTGACACATTTGTCCGGACAATGGGGTAGTTGAAGCAGAATGAACGCATTTTAAATATTGCCTGCGATAAATATTAATGAGATACTCATGATCTTCCGGCGCATCAAGTCAGAAGGGCTGGCCCATCTATCCTATTTCATCGGCTCGGGCGGCGAGGCGGCGGTCATCGACCCCCGCAGAGACGTGGACGTCTACCTGGACATCGCCCGCGAGAACTGCATGGGCATCAGGTACGTCCTCGAGACGCATCGCAACGAGGATTACGTCGTCGGCTCCCTGGAGTTGGAAGCCCGAACGCAGTGCCGGATCCTCCACGGTAAAAGACTGCCCTTCGAATATGGCGAGGGTATCGGCGACGGCGAGATTATCCGCCTCGGCGGCCTGATCATAAAAGCGCTTGAGACGCCGGGCCACACGCCGGAAAGCATGACTTATGTCCTATACGATAACGGTACTGTGCCCCTCATGGCCTTTAGCGGGGACGCCCTCTTTTTCGGGACCACGGGCCGCACGGACCTGTGGGGAACGCCGGAAGAAGCGGCCGGCCTGCTCTATGATAGCCTGCATGATAAGATACTCACGCTGGGCGACCAGACGATCCTGTGCCCGGCCCACGGTGCGGGCTCAGTCTGCGGCACCGGATTCAGCGACCGAGACGAGGGCTCTATCGGCGGCGAGCGCCTGGCTAATCCGGACCTCCGGCTCAAGAAGGAAGCGTTCATCGCGAAAAAGAAGGCCGAGCCACTGGAGACGCCGCCTTATTTTAGGATGATGGAATCGTATAACCAGAATGGCCCTCCGGTCACCGGCGGGCCTGCGGTATGCAGCCCCATGTCCACCAGAAAATTCAAGGCTGCCATCGGCGCGGGCCTCCTCGTCGATGCCCGCATGCCACCGGCATTCTCAGTCCATATCCCCGGCGCCTACAGCATATGGCTGGAAGGCATGGCGACGTGGCCAGGATGGGTCGGAGACTACAAAAAGCCCATTTATCTGTTGCTCGAAAGGGATAAGGATGCAGCGCTCGCAGCCACATATCTATACAGGCTGGGCTTTGATAACGTGCAGGGATACCTCTGCGGCGGCTTTCAGCCCTGGCTTAACGAGGCTCTGGACACGGAATTTTTAGGCCTGCTCGTGCCCGATGCCCTGGCCGGCATGCTTTCCCACGAAAAATTGGCTTTGCTCGATGTCCGTAGCGACGCCGAATGGAAAAACGGCCACATCAAGGAAGCGATGCATATTTACGTGGGCGAGCTCGGGAATCGCATTAGCGAAGTGCCGCAGGGAAAGCCCCTAGCCTGTGTATGCTCGACCGGGCTGAGAGCCAGCCTGGCGGCCAGCATACTTAAAAAAGCTGGATTTAAAGACGTCTATAATGTCCTGGGCGGCATAACCGCATGGAAGGCAAAAGACTATCCACTGCTCTATGAAAAATTATTGGAATAATAGCTTATTGCGGCCTATAGCGCAGCAGGATCATGCGGGCGTCCTGCACAATGTAGCACCGCTTGAACTTACCGTCCTGACGAAACTCGACGATGCCTTCATCAGAGAGACTCTTCAGGTACTCATGGGTCGTACTCTTCGCTAAGTCGAACCTGCCGGATAGCTCCTGATTGGTGACGCCGGGCGTGTCCATGATGGTAAAGATAATATCCCGGCTCTTCTCGTTCCTTAAGTAGCTGGATATGATGCTTTCCTTATCCATGGCGGACATGCTATTATAGAATAGCCTTGAGAATTTACCCTTTCGGATGAAAACGATCTTATTATTCGTGAGAAGCTGGCTCAAGTGATATTTGAGTGTGCCCCGGTTCATATTTTGCTCCTCGGAAAGTTCGGCGATGGTCATGCCGGGGTTACGCTGGATGAAATAGAAAATCTCCTTTGTTTTAGGGTTCTCCAGGGCGTGCTTCAGGCGGCCGGAGACAAATGGAAACATCTTAATTAATACTAAAGCTCCAACGATAGTTAGCGAAATATATGTTAATTGGACCCATAATGGCAATTGCCAAAATGATACCAAATTTGAGCTAATAACCCCGTTATCTTTAATCTCTGGTGTTTTGTGCGGATCAAATGGAGTCGTAGTATATCCACCATTTGAATCAGCACTTTGTGCATTTACTGTATAGCAAATGGTAATAAGTAAAATTGATAAAAAAAAGATATTGAGCATTTTATGCATAATATATTCTCAGAGTATGTGCTATATTAGGTTTACGAGAATGTATAGTATTGCGATCCCGATACTCTATCACCATGAATTTCGTAGTAATATGTGCCCTGGGCAACACCGGAACTTCTTGTTATTTTTACTGGTATATCCCCATTGAGCAAACCATCAAAGTTATCATAAAACGGACCAAGGACATATCCATCTGGGGTATATATCCTCATCGTTAACGAGTTCGATGGATTACCCCAATATAACTCAGATCCTATTGATGTATAGTAACCGCTTATTGTTTTTTGTGCCCATTGTGTCTGTCCCTGTGAAATAGTATTACCAAGCGACATGGGCTGAACAATCATACTCTGTGCAGAGTATACGCTATTGCCGATAGTAACTACATATC
>NZ_DATJPM010000047.1 GCF_035506375.1 Methanocella sp. | reverse complement strand
CCCACGTAAGGGGCACGAACCGCACTAAAGTAGATGCTTTCACGTTAAAACACCAAACAACCTCCCGAAGGGCACGAACATCACTAATTATTTGAAACACTAGAGAAAGCATTAATTTCATGCCGTCCTCGTGGTTCAATCCTTTGGTGGTTTGGTGTTCATTCGGGAGGTTGTTTCGTGTTTTAAGCGCCAGGCATGGACCTTAGTGATTTTCGTGCCCCTTACGTGGGATATAAAAGAATTCGTGTTTTCGTGTTGAAAAACCGGCGGGCAGTGTGAAAGTGGAAAATATGGCAAAGAACCACTAAACAAACACGGAATTACTAAAAACACTAATTATCTTTTAGTGTTGTGAAATCAGACAAATCAGCTTAAGGCGAAAATACGAATAAACAAATCATTGTATGAAGTATACACACCCATCCAGTGAAACTCAATAATAATGCCGGATAGAAAAGGCTCAGTTCTGTTCCGCTTGTAGTAATCGAACGATCCTTTTTGCCGAATCGCCGTCCCCGAACGGATTCTTCCATCGGTTATCCTTACGCATCATCCATCCGACCGACTCGAAGATCTTAACCGGGTCCGTCCCCGCTACTACGTTCGATCCTACGTCCAGCGTCTCCGGCCGCTCCGTATTATCTCTCAACGTCACCAGAGGAACGCCCAGGATACATGCCTCCTCCTGGATACCTCCTGAATCGGTCAGGATCAGCCGGGCATTAGCCTCGAGCTGGAGGAACGACAGATACCCAAGCGGCTTGATGACATTAATATCCTCAGTATCGATGCCAAACTCGTCAATTCTCTTCACAGTGTGCGGGTGCATAGGGAATATGACCGGCAACGAGTATTTGTTATGGATAAGTCTTAGACACTCAATGATATTTTTCAGCCTCTCCTCAGAATCGACGTTTTCCTGGCGGTGGGCGGTCACTAAGAAGTACTCTTTTGGCTTCAGGCCGAGCTCAGCAAGGATTCCAGACTTTTTCCGGGATATCTCCAGGTTCTGATACAGGGCATCGACGACTGTATTGCCCATAACGTGAATATTATCCCGGTCGATCCCTTCATTTAAAAGATTAGTCTCCGCGGTCTTTGTCGGGGCAAACAGATAATCAGAAATATGATCTGTAACGACACGGTTGACCTCCTCCGGCATACTGCGATCGAAGCTTCGCAGGCCCGCTTCAATGTGGCCAACCCTGATATGCAGTTTTTTTGCGGCCAGGGCGCCGGCAAGGACCGTATTTGTATCGCCCTGCACAAGGACGATATCCGGCCTCTCTTCTACGAGCGCCCTCTCTACGCCTGCCAGTATACGGCCGGTCTGCTCCGCGTGACTGCCCGAGCCTATTTCGAGGTTATGCCAGGGAAGGGGAAGCTCCAGCTCGTCGAAGAACATCTTATCCATCTCGTAGGAGTAGTGCTGTCCCGTGTGAAGAATGAAAAAGTCAAGCTCTTTAGCCTCACATTCCCGGATCACCGGCGACATCTTGATTATCTCGGGGCGCGTGCCCAGTATGACCGCGATCATTCTTATCCTTCCTTGATGGCGCGGGTCAATCTCGTTACCACTGACTGGATGTATGACAAAATGACGCCCGAGAACAGGCATAATATTCCCATTACAATGGAGAGCACGCCCGTGGTCCCGTATAATATTGTAGCGTTCGGCGTAATGTTCACGGTGTTGATCTCAAAGAATATGAGTAGTACTCCCAACAATAGAAATGCAATGCCGGGCGTCCCGAAAAACAATAAAAGCCTTTTCCTGGATATCATGGCAATGGTCGTTACTAGCACCGACAGCCCATGGACGATCGGGTTATAGGTCGAGCCGGCCACATCGTAACGGACGTAGATCTGAACCTCCTTGATCCGCATATCTGCGGAGGCCGCATCAATGAGCATCTCGCTCTCGATGGCCATGTTAGTATTCTCGAAAGAAAAGCAGTCGAAGGACCTTCCGGAAAATGCCCGGAACCCGTTCTGGCTGTCAGTGACCTTGCGCTTGCTCCCTAAATTCGTGACAGCGGTCAGGACTTCCTGGCCGACTCTCCGGTATTTCGGCACCTGGTGCCCGTTCTTGACGATGAACCGCGAGCCATTGACAATATCCGCCTCACCGCTTAGAATGGGCTTGATCAGCAATGGTATCTCATCCGGGTTATGCTGGCCATCGCCGTCTATGAGCACGAGCACCTTGGCGTTCCGTTCCTTCGCGAACTGGAACGCTTCCTTAATGCCCATTCCCTTTCCCTGGTTAACGTCGTGCCTGATGACCTCGGCGCCTGCCATCCGGGCAATTTCTGACGTATTATCGTGAGAGCCGTCGTCGATCACCAGCACCGTCTCCGCGTACTTTAGCGATAAGATCACGATACTCCCGATGGCGACCTCTTCGTTAAAGGCGGGTATAGCAACGATGATCCCCCGATATGGGGATATACGGCGGTTTATCCCGCTATCATAAGCTTCGGGCGTAGGCACCATCATCCTGCCATAGCCTTTTTTCTCGTAATTCATGACGCCGGAGCTCATATGTTACCAGCCTCGTAATTTAAAATGGTAGTCGGACTACCATTCTCTTTATTCATAATTTTACGGCAAGTGGCAAATGCAATTTCATACCTATGACTGTTAATAAAACCACCACGGAAGGATTGTGTTTTGTACCATGGGCTTACCATTCAATTGTTTATATAACATTAGATATATAAATAAACCCGTTATTTTAAATTATTTTCATATATCGCCTCGTAATAAAACACAAAAAAAGACATTTTCTCGCGGCCAATGAGTTATTTACTGGCGATGGGAGATACTTTAACCAGTGCTTTGGCCTTTTCTTCTCTTACATATTCGATATGCCCGCGCCATCCCAGAGGGGGCATGAAGTCACAGCCAAAGGCATCGTAGATATCATCCAGGCTTCGGCAATTGTCCGCTGCGATCTCAATATCCCGGGGGTTCCCCTCGAATAATGTATATCTTTTTCTGCCCATCGCATGCCGGAACATCACCATTTTCCTGTAGTCGAAGCCCATGATCCTGCTGCACACAATGTCCACTTCCACCGGGTTATAGCCCGCGACGAGTATGCCGCATTTCTTTTCGCTGGGCGATTGCGGTCCCTCTTTTTCTCCGGCAATGATGCCGTCCACCAGAATGAACATTTTACGCTGCGGCGTATCCCTTAAGGTTCCAGCTTTATCGGCATAGCGGACAATCTTGTTTAAGTCGGATATGGTTCGGGGAATAGTATCGTTCCCGTGCCAGCTTCCATCAAAGAAATCGTCCTTGTAAGGGATGACCATTTTCGAGATGTTCAATAACAATATGCAGCCCCACAGAGGAGGGATTTCGTATTTCCGCTTAGTGGACGATATCCGGTCATAGATGCGGATGATCATATCCTTCCGCACGTCCCTATGCTCGTACTCGTCACCGCCATCCTCTCTGGACCCGGCCCTATGATGGGGAAGCCAGCTCTTATACCCGTTTATCCCGACGAAATTCTTAAGGGAGCACGTAATGCCGGTTCTGTTGTGCGTTTTCAATTTCGGGAGGTTAATGATCACGTCCGCATTTAGTATGCTGTTGGCGATACAATACTCGTTCTTCGAACTGTCATGGTGCTCTCTCATATAGCGTATATCATAATTGTTGACCCGGAATTTTTTTATGTCGCCCTTAATATCTGTCAGTTCCGAATTATTTTTGAGGTCAACGACGGAATAGCCCAGTGGGTCTCCCTTCAGCGGCTTGACCAGTAACCGGCCAAGCCTGGTCTGTCCTTGTTCTGCGCGCAGGTCGATGATGTCGAGCCTCAAGCTTTTATCACTGTAATATTCGGCGATGCTACCCACTCCCGTCAGCCGTATTACCTCGTCGAAATCTGTCTCCACCGCGGGGGCATCGCCGATGGTGACCCCGCCCTGGCCTTTTAATGCGATATAAACATAGTCGAGGACCGCCCTTATCACCGACCCCTGGGTGATCATGCATTCGACACTGCCGACAGGGTTTATATTATTGACGAAGTTCGGTTTGATGAATACATTATCCCCGGGCTTCACGATGTCCCCGAGTGGGTTCCACGAGGGCTTATTAAAATTATCTTTGTCCATGCCCAGCTTGTAAAGGAGGTTCCTTACTTCATCGTAACACGAGTTTTGCATACTAGTTTCATTGAACGGATATTCCGGGTATTTTACCTGCGGGTGGAACGGGGCATCCTTACAATAATCGACAGCCGGGTCTTTAATGATCACGACTCTCATTGTATCAGCTCTTGCATCCTAATGGACTGCACTACTAGAATTAATTATACAATTAATTAATATTTAAACTATTTGTTAATATGCATAATATAATAAAAGTTTATAAAGTTAGCTACTACAATATCCAATAATTAAAAATGAATGTAAGTCGCCGAATTACGGCGAATTATGCAGTCTATTTCTTTTCCCACTTGTGGAGGTCTACGACCTGGGCGAGTGTCTTACCCCTCTCAATCTCGGTCCTCTGCCTATCCTCGGTTTTCTTGACCTCCAGCGCCCGCCGTGCGATCTCATAGGCGTGCTCCGCTGACACAACCATGACACCACAGTCATCGCCGATGATCCAGTCGCCCGGCCTCACGGTCAGGCCGCCGCAGGTAATGTCCGCGTTGATCTCGCCCATGCCCTTCGGCTCGCTCGCGTTGGGCACGCTCGCCGAGGCGAAGGCCGGGAACTTGATCTTTTTAATGTCGTCGATATCCCGGATGGCCCCGTCAATGACCACGCCCGCGACGCCCCTCTGCTGGCAGCTCCTCGATGCCAGCTCTCCCCAGGGGGCCACGTAGTTGCTACCGTTATAGATGACGATGATATCTCCCTTCTGGGCCAGGTCGATAGCCTCCACGGGCTTCGCCCAGTCGCCGGGGAAGTTCTGCACGGTTACCGCCCGGCCAGCGATCTTGATGCCTTCGTATAAGGGCTTCACGTCCCGCATCGCGGGCGCCCTGTGCATGGCGTCCGAGATATTCGGCGTCGTGACCTGCATGAAAAGCTCGCGGGTCTCCTCGTCCAATGACTTCTTTTCCTGGACGATGTATTGCTTTCCGGCCGCGTCGATGCTCTGGCGCACGCGCCGGGCGGAGCCGGTCACGTCCTTAGCGTGGGTTATATTACCGCCCACGATGACGATGTCCGCCCCCAGGGCCACGGCCGTCGCCGCTGAGTCGGCATTTAGTCCGCCGGCGACCGCGATCTGGATAGAGGCTGCCTTCCGCACTTCCTTGAGGATATCCAGCGGGTCCTTTCCCACCATCTGCTGGTCGATGCCTACGTGGACACACACGATGTTGGCCCCGAGTTCCTGAACGCGCCTCGCCCGGGCCACGGGATCCGGGACGTTAATCAGGTCGACCATGAGCTTACCTCCGTATCTTCCCGCGGAGCGGACGGCGTCCTGTATCGTGGAGTCATCGCAGGCCCCCAGGATGGTGACCACGCCGGCGCCCGACTTAATGGCCATTTCGGCTTCGATGGCCCCCGTGTCCATAATCTTCATGTCAGCCACGACCACGTGGTCCCCGAAATCTTCCTTTAGCGTGCGTACCGCGTTCATGCCTTCGCTCTTGATGAGCGGCGTGCCGGCCTCCAGGTAATCGGCGCCTCCGGCGACGGCCTCGCGGGCGATATTTACCGCCCTGGCGAGCTCAACTTCATCGAGGGCGACCTGCAAAATGGGTTTCATGATAGGTCAAGTTATTACTTCATTGATTGGGGGATAAATGTTTCGAATTTATTACTGATACTATATAGATAAAATTATTTATACGGTTTCCTAAATACTGAAAATTATTCTATAATCGCCTATGTGACTCTATGTTTTATATTTGCGATTGATTAATCATCAATCGCCCGTTATAAAAGTCCTAAGATAGCATACGATAATGGGAGTTGACCGGGGGGCCGGTTTTTCAGGATCTTTCTGTCGTATACATTTCGGGGCTCGTGAATACCATGATTCGGGGAGTTAATGGTAATCGTATATCCATGAATCAATTGACATTTATATCCAGGACCTTCAGGCCTATTATATCGATATTTCTAATCTTTTTGTTACTCGTTGCAGTGGTGCCCGGACACGCCCAGGACAGTGCCATCCCGTCCATTGCCAATTCTTCCGGGGTATCCACATATATCGTCGTCTTCAGGGATTCTCCCGGCATGACGACCGAATCGCTCTATGGTACTGCGTCGAGTTATATTATGTCACACGGGGGCCAGGTTACGCATCGATACAGTATCATTAATGGAATGTCCGTTAAAATGCCGGATTCCCAGGTAAGTATGCTGAGCGCATTGCCTAACGTGAAATACGTGGAAAAGGACACACAAGTACACGCATTATTAGACCAGGCCATCCCCCAGATCGGCGCGGACAAAGTATGGGCCGAGGGATATAATGGATCGGGCATAAAAGTGGCCGTCATCGATACTGGCATCGACGGCAGCCATCCCGACCTGAATAATGGCAAGATCGTGGCCTGGGCCGACTTCGTTAACCATAACAATGCGACGCCCTACGATGACCACGGGCATGGTACGCACTGCGCCGGCATTATCGCGGGAACGGGAAATGCCTCGGGTGGCCTGTATACGGGCGTGGCGCCGGGGGCCAGCCTGATCGGGGTCAAGGTGCTCAATAACTTAGGCGGAGGCTATGCGTCCGATATTATCCAGGGCATTGAATGGGCCGTCGCCCAGCATGCGGATGTCATTTCATTATCCCTGGGCGGCCCCCACACGCAATCGATGGACGATGCGGTGAACAATGCCGTGTGGCAGGGCGTGACCGTAGTTGCGGCGGCTGGAAATAACGGCCCGACCAATGGAACCATACTGTGCCCGGGGGACGCGATCAATTCGATCACCGTCGGTGCGGTCGATAAAACCGATAATCTCGCCGACTTTAGCTCCCGGGGGCCGACCAGCGACGGCCGGGTAAAGCCAAACGTGCTCAACGTTGGAGTGAACGTCATTTCCGCCCGGGCAAGCGGCACCAGCATGGGATCACCCGTGAACCAATATTACACGATGGCGAGTGGGACCTCGATGGCCACGCCCATGACCGCGGGCGTCGTGGCGCTCATGCTCCAGAAGAATCGTACACTGACCCCGAACCAGATTTGCTATATCCTGGAGACGACGGCTAAGTACATGGCGGATCCCATACCCAATAACAATGATGGCTTTGGCCGTGTGCAGGCCGATGCCGCGGTGAACTATAACGGGTTTGTGCCTCCTACACCTTCTCCATCGCCTTCTCCGTCTCCTTCCCCGTCAGCTTCTCCGTCGCCAACCCTGCCAGTATTACAGTTCCATAGCTTATCATATACCGTTGGCGAGAATAATGGCTGGGTGGTTTTAACCATCGACCGGCTAGGTGATGCGAGCTCGGACGTCAAAGTGGATTATACAACTGCCGACGGGACCGCCAAAGCCGGGACCAACTATCAGGCCCCCGCGCCCAACCCATATTCGCTCATAATCCCGGCGGGCGTTGTGTCCAGCGATATCACGATACCCATCCTGGACGATAACCTTTACAGCGGCCCCATTCCAAAGAATTTTACGGTCACCTTATCATCCCCGGTAAATGCGAACCTGAGCGCCACGCAGAACATGACGACAGTCAATATCATCGACCAGGACCCGGCACCCTGGATCGGCATTTATCCTACGGATTACACCGCTTATGAAAATTCCGGGGCCGTAACGGTAAACCTTTTCCGCTATTACGATTCGGAAATCCAGGTGGGCGTTACGCTACGGACGCGGCCGGGCACGGCCGTCCCTCCCCGGGATTATACATCCTACGGGACCGTCGTCAGCTTTGGCAAAGGCGAGATGAGCAAGTCCGTTTCAATCCCGGTCCACGACGACGGCGTTTATTCAGTTCAGGATAAACAATTCTACGTGGATCTGTCGAATCCTGTCAACGGCGCATACATTTATCCCCAGTATGCCACGGCGAACGTTACCATCCTCGAGGCCGATCACGGGCCGGACATCGCTTTTAAGTACAATGCCCAATACGTCAATGAGACCGACGGGACGGCCGTGATCACAGTTGTAAAAACATACGATACGACCGATTCGGCTTCCGCTCACTGGTACACGGTCGACGGCTCGGGCGCGGACGGGGCAAAGGAGGGCATGGGCTATGTGAATTCCAGCGGAGTGGTGACCTTTAACAGTTACGAATATTCCAAGACTATATCCGTACCCCTGATTCATGACAATAACTTTAGTACTTCACCCCAAGCCCGGTTCGGCATCTTCCTGTGTCCGCCCCTGACCGGTAATGCCGACATCGGCATGCAGATGTCCACCATGGTCATCATCAACCAGACCGATCCTGCCCCGGTGCTTCAATTCAACACTTCCGCCTTGACGGTCGATGAGAATACGAGCTCCGTGGCGATCAACGTTACGCGAATGAACGATGCGTTAAGCCCCGTGACCGTCGATTATGCGACGCATGATGGCACCGCCATGGCGCCCATCGATTATACGGATACCCACGGCACGCTTACGTTCCCTCAGGGCATGATGAGCCAGACGATTACCATACCGATACACAATGACCAAGCATGGAGCCCGAATAAGTCGCTGACTATCGGCCTCGCAAACCCAACGGGCGGTGCGATCATAGGTGGCATCTCCTCGGCGGCCATCACAATCACAGAAGTCGACGCGCCCCCCGTGATCGAGCTCAACGCCACCGCCTATCGTGTGAATGAGAGCGCGGGGATCGTCTACGTCAACGCTTCGAGCACGGCAAAAATCGCGTTCACAACCCGCGTCAATTTTACGACGAGCAACGATACGGCGATGGCCGGCATAGACTATGGGAATCGAAGCAATTATTCGCCCGTAAGCGGCTCGATCATCATCCCGCCCTATCAATCGTGGGGCCTTGCAGGTATTAACATCATCAACGATGGCTCCTACATGGGGGACAGGCGCTTTAACGTCGTGCTGACAAATCCGCCGCCATCCGGCACGAATTATGGGCTGAACACGACCGCGAGCGTGACCATCGCGGATACAGACCCGAAGCCTACGGTACAGTTCACGGCCGCAAATTATTATGTGAACGAGACCGACGGTACGGCAAGCGTCATCGCCGTTTCCCGGAATAATAGCCCGCTGACCCCATTCACGGTGAATTATACGATCGGGAAGGCGGGCGACACCGCGCTGCCCGATGCCGACTATAACGCGACGCCCGGCATGCCCCTGAAGGGCATCCTGAACTTCCCGCCGAACGTCACCAGCATTACGGTCCCCGTCAACATACTGGACGACCACAAATACGGCCCCGACCGGTCCTTCAGCGTCATGATTGATAATGTGACCGGCTATGTGATCCATGGTACCCCTTCGACGGCGAACGTGACGATCCGTGAAGAGGACCCGCTGCCCGTGCTGGAGTTTAATGCGTCCCGGTATTACTGTAACGAATCCGACGGCTCCATACTCGTCAACGTAACGCGGACGAATGATTCCCGGATTAACGCTACCGTCGATTATCAAACGCTTAACGGCTCGGCGACGAGTCCCCTGGACTATAATGCCTCGCAGGGCACTCTAACGTTCCCCGAAGGCAACATGAGTATGACCATAAGGGTTCCTATTCACAGCGATGGATACTTCGGCACTCAGAAAAATTTTATTATACAACTGAAAAATCCGGTCGCTGCACGGTTAGGGCCGAATAACACCACGACCGCGTTCATCAACGAGAGCGACCCGGCGCCCTCATTCCGGTTTAACGCTTCATCCTACACTGTAGCGGAGAACGGCGGATCGCTCACCATTAACGTGACCCGGGACATCGATGCCCCCGGTACAATGAGCGTCAGCTATGCGACGGCAAACGGAACTGCCCTATCCGGCATCGATTATGGCGCAGCGGCAGGGACTCTGAGCTTTAGCCAGGGCGTGCTAACCCGCACATTCCAGGTACCTATCTTGAGCGATAACGTCTTTGGGCCGGATAAGGCTTTTACCATCGCCTTAAGCAACCCGACGGGCGGCGCCCTGCTCGGTATGCCGAACAATACGTCCGTGACGGTACGGGAGACCGATGGCTCGATCATCTCAATGGGCTCGACCGCATATAGTGTGGATGACCGCAATAGTACCGTATATATCGTCGTCGATCGCCTCAACGATCTTACCTCTCCCGTCACCGTCCAGTACAATACGAGCGACGGTACGGCCGTCGCGGGAGTGAATTACACTGCCACCGGCGGCACGCTGACTTTCATGCACGGCGAGATGAGCCAGACGATCGGCATCCCCATCATGATCGGCCGGATGGGATCGAACGTGACGTTCAACGTCATGCTTAGTAGCCCTTCGGACGGGTCCACGCTCGGAGTCCCGGATCATACGATTGTGACGATCGTAAATACGACGCACGTGATGAATTACAACCTGGCACAGGGATGGAACCTCATATCCGTGCCGCTGAATGTATCGGACTCGAGCGTTCCCGAGTATTTCCCGGAAGATGTCAGGGCGAACATAATGGAGGTCTGGGGATGGAACGAGACGGCCCAGAACTGGGTCTATTATTCGCCCGATCCCACGGACTATTTCAACCAACACTACCCCCATATCGGGCAAATGGAGGTGGGAAGAGGCTACTGGGTCGAGGTGGCGGGGGCATGTAACTTTTCGGTCATCGGCCGCACGTCCGGCACTTCGCCTATCTCCGACGTAAAGCTTATCAAAGGCTGGAACCTCGTGTGTCCCACTGGGGTGAGCCCGACGCCGGTGACGACCTATACCGGGGCGTCGACGATCTGGGGATGGAACGAGGCCGCCCAGAACTGGGTTTATTATTCTCCGGTCCCCACGGACTATTTCAATCAGCACTATCCGCATATTATAACACTGGAGCCTGACAGGGGCTATTGGGTGGAGATACCGTAAACGATAAAAAGGAAATGATGGTATGAAGGCAACTAGAATCATTATTGTATTGTTTTTGTTCGTCCTGATCGAGGTATCGCTGTCCGGCATTTCCATGGCAGAACCGCCAGTGTTCCCCACCGTGCCTCCGCATAGCGGCGGCGGGGGCGGAGGGACTTACACTCCGCCTAAGTTCGTGCCATACACGAAACCTGTGAATTCCAGCGACGGCACTACTATCGGACACTTAGAAGGTAAAGATTTTAACAGCGTACAGCTCTGGGTACAAAAGAACGGCACGGCTAATGGCATGGACTATATGCTCACCATAACCGGCGAATTGAGCCATGATCCGCCCGCCGGCGTCCTGGTGGATATTGCCTTTGAGGCTGGCGACGCCTCCGGCATGCCCGAGGGCCTGGGTTATGGCATGATACTGGGCAAAGTGAAAGTCACGATGACGCCCGCAGATGGGTGGGACTTCAGGTCCGGCCCGAAATATGCCCTGAGCATTTCGGGTGACGCCTTAAAAAGCATCGATCCGGATAGAGGCCTATACATATCCTGTTCCGACGGCTCACAATACCAGATACTGAAATTAGGCTCGGCCATCGGCGACGGGAGCCTTTCCGCTGAGTTCAATCCGCAGGGACACGATGGAACGTTCACTATCTACAGCGCAGTTGTGGTAACGCCGACGCCCGCGCCGACGGTGGAACCGACGCCCGAGGCTACGCCGATGCCGGAGGCGCAGGGCGGGGTCAGCCCTATGGTGCTCGTGGCATCTGTCGCCGCGCTCGGGATCGTCGCAGCCCTGAGTTTCTTCCTCGGGACGCGGTTTAAATAAGTGCCACAGCCTATTTCTTTATCTTTTACAATGGCCCATGAACAGCTTTATTTATACCTTTTGCACTATTAGTAAACCGTGCGTCAGCGCATTCAGGAGTGTTTTCGGGTAATGATCAAGTACGCGGACAGGCTCAACAAGCTGCCCCCCTACGCGTTCGCCGAGGTGGACAAAGCGAAGCATCAGAAAATTAAAGAAGGGGTCGACGTCATCGACCTGGGTGTCGGAGACCCCGATCTGCCCACGCCGGACTACGTCATAGACTCGCTCTGTAAGGCTGTGCACGATCCGGAAACCCACCAGTACCCGTCCTATTCGGGCTCTACCGTGTTCAGGGACGCGTGCGTGGACTGGTTCGGCAAGCGCTTCGGCGTGGAGCTGGACACGGACAAGGAGATCATCACGCTCATCGGCTCCAAGGAGGGCATCGCGCACATACCCGAGGCTTTCGTGAACCCGGGCGACTATACGCTCTGCCCCAACCCGGGCTATCCGGTATACGGGACGGCCACCATGTTCGCGGAGGGCATACCCGGCGACATGCCGCTGCTTACAGAGAACGGCTTCAAGCCCGACCTTTCGAAGATCCCGAAAGACATCGTTAAGAAGTCCAAAATGCTATTCATCAATTATCCTAATAACCCAACGGCGGCCATCGCCGACAGGAAGTTCTTCAAGGAGGCAGTGGACTTCGGCAAGGACAACGGCCTCATCATCGTCCACGATAACGCTTACTCGGAAGTTACTTACGATGGCTATAAAGCCCCGAGCATCCTGGAGGTGCCGGGCTCTATGGATTGCTGTATTGAAATTCATTCGCTCTCGAAGACATCCAACATGACCGGCTGGCGCATCGGCTTCGCCGTCGGAAATGCCGACATCGTGGCAGGCCTGGGCAGGGTCAAGATGAACGTCGACTCGGGCGCCTTCCTGGCGGTCCAGATGGCCGCTATCGACGCGTTACGGCATTCCGACACGTTCAAGCAGAAGATGAGCAGGGTCTACCAGGACAGGCGCGACGCGCTCCTGGTCGGGCTCAAGTCGCTTGGCATAACCATTGAAAAGCCGAAGGCTACGTTCTACGTATGGGCACCGGTGCCCGGTGGCAAGTCCGTCGAGTACGCCAGATTTTTAATCGACCGGGCGGGAGTCGTGTGCACGCCCGGCATCAGCCTCGGCAAGTATGGCGAGGGCTATGTGCGCTTCGCGCTGACGCAGCCCGTCGAGCGCATTAACGAAGCGGTCGAGAGGATGAAGAAACTATGAAGTTCGAGATTCCCGGCCACCTGGAAGTCAAAGGCGGCCATCTGCACATCGGCGGACTGGACACCGTCAGTCTCGCAAAAGAGTACGGTACGCCGCTCTACGTGACCAGCGAGGACCGGCTCAGGGATAATTATCGCAGGTTCGCGAAGGCGTTCAAGAACACGCGCATCTTCTTCGCGGCAAAATCCAATAACAGCCTGGTCGTCCAGCGCATCCTGGCGCAGGAGGGCGCGGGCGCGGACGCCTTCTCCGACGGCGAGATCTACCTGGCCAGGCTGGCCGGCATTCCGGCCCAAAAAATACTCTTCACCGGCAACTCGAAGACCGACGCCGAGCTCGCGTTCGCCGTCGAGGCGGGCGTCATGGTCTCCATCGACTCCCACGACGAGCTTATTTCACTTTCAAAGATCGCGAAGGCCCGCGGAAAAGAAGTAAAAGTCGCCTTCCGCGTCAACCCCGAGATTTCAGGGGACACGCACCCCAAGCTGGCCACCGGCCTGAAGATATCCAAGTTCGGCATACCGAGGCCTGAGATAGTCGACACGTACCGTGAGGCCGCAAAGCTTCCGGGCATCAATCCCGCCGGCATTCACTGCCACATCGGCTCCCAGATCCTGGAGGTCGAGCCTTACATCGAGACAGTCAACCGCATGATGGACCTGGTGGCGAAGATATCGAAGTTCGTCGACCTGGAGTTCGTGGACATCGGCGGCGGGTTCGGCATCCCGTACCAGAAGGACGTCAAGGCTCCGACACCGGCAGACTACGCGAAGGCGATACTTCCGCTGTACCAGAAGCGGTGCAAGGAGCTCGGCATTAATCCCGAGCTCCACATCGAGCCGGGCCGCTACATCGTCGCGGACACGACAGTCCTGCTGACTCACGTCAACACGGTCAAGAAGGCCTACTCGACCTTCATCGGCGTCGACGCGGGCTTCAACACGCTCATCCGCCCCGCCATGTACGACTCGTACCACGAGGTCGTCGTAGCCAACAAGGCCGATAAAAAAACAGCCGACACATATACCGTCGCCGGCCCGATCTGCGAGAGCGGCGATATCCTCGCCCGGGACCGCAAGCTGCCAAAAGTCCAGAAGGACGACATCGTTGCCCTGCTGGATACGGGCGCCTACGGGTTCTGTATGAGCTCGCAGTACCTGGCACGGCCCCGCTGTGCCGAAGTGCTGGTGCACGACGGGCATGCGGAGCTTATCCGCAAGCGTGAGACTTATGATGACCTTTTACAAAACCAGCTAGTACCGGGTAGATTACTATGAGCATTCAGTTCACCAAGCTCCAGGGCAACGGCAACGATTTCATCCTGCTCGACGAGTGGGACGATCTCCTCGTGCCCGACGATAAGAAGGCAGCCTTCGCCAGGAAGTACTGCCACCGGCGCTTCGGCATTGGCGCCGACGGCGTCATGTTTTTGACCAAGGGCGTCCGGGCTCCGCTACAGATGCGTATCTTCAACGAGGACGGCTCCGAGGCCGAGATGTGCGGCAACGGCATCCGCTGCTTTGCTAAGTACGCTCTCGACCAGCGGTATATCGTGCCCGGGAAATCCCGGGTCGAGACGAAGGCAGGCGTGCTGGAGATCGATACTAAGGTCGATAACGGCAAGACGCTTGTGAAGGTCAATATGGGCAAGCCCCTCTTCGACCGCATAAAGATCCCGGCCCAGGGCCGGGGCGAGTTCATCAACGTGCCCATGCACGGCTACGAGGTATCCGCCGTCAACACGGGCGTGCCCCACGCCGTCATCTTCGTCGATTCGCTCGAGGATCCCGATCTAATGGATGCGGCGCCCGAGATCAGGTTCGATAAGGTCTTCCCCAAAGGTGCGAACGTGAACTTCGTCCAGCGGGACATGGGCGGCCTCCGCGTGCGTACCTATGAGCGTGGCGTCGAGGGCGAAACGCTGAGCTGCGGCACGGGCTCCGTAGCGGCCGCCGCCGTGGCCAGGCACCTGGGGATCATCCGGGACACTGCCGTTGTTAAGACGCCGGGTGGCGAGCTCATGATCAGCTTCGACAAAGACATGGCTTATATGGAGGGCGGCGCCGAGACCGTTTACAAAGGTGAGATCGAATTCGATCCCGCGAAGCTCTAATTTTTTCTACTGTTAATCCGCTTTTTTACCGTCCATTACCCTCTAAACGTATGAATAAAGAAAGCTAAATATATAAATTTATTAATATATTATTTTGAACTGTCAATATCATGCATATCTCGCTGCTCGCCTTAACGATCATCCTGGCGCTGCTGACGGGAGTCGTAGCACTGGCCGTCTGGGCGTTCCTTTCCCGGGCACTTTAACCCGGCAGGAACCCCCACCGGCATAAATAACACTGCCAGGATAAATAATGAATTACTGGCTGTACTTTTGTAATATTTCCTTGAACGCGTCGACCACGATGCTCAGCTTTTCCCTTCCCACGCCGAACGTGCTGATCTTGAAGTTCTTGGTCAGGCCGGGCTTGATGCCGTGGATGCTTCTCTCTTTTAGCTCGCGGTAGAGGAAGTACCGGTCGAGCTTCTGGGATATGTCGAAGAACGGCATGGCCTCGAAGAACATGAGGTCGTGACTGTGCGGCTTATCGCCGAGCTGCTTCAGCCCGATGCTTTCAAATTGTGAGGAGAACCACCGGGCGTCCTCGACTTCCTTCTGCCAGCGCGCCGGCTTCGTGCGCTCATAAACCGTGGGAAACGAGGCCAGCATTGTCATGATGGTAGCTCCGCGGGCCGTGCAGCCCAGGAGCTCGATCTCCTTGGCCTTATGCGTCGGTGATTTTGCGAGCACTTTTGGCGCATACTCTTTGCTGACGCCTAACACTCCTATCGGGCCGGAAGCCGCCATGCTCTTGTGGCCGCTGCCCGACACGAAGTCGGCTCCCAGATCTTTTGCGTTGAACGGCATGCGGCCTATCGCATAAGCGCCGTTGACCAGGAACGGTATGCCGCTGTCGTGGACGACCTTCGAGATCGCCCGGGCGTCGGCGATGTTGCCATAATTACCATCGGGGTATGTAAGCAGCGCCAGCGCCGGCGTCTTACCGGACTCGCGCTTTACAGCGTCGATGGCTTCCGCATACTTCTCCGGCAGTATCTTATACTCCGGGTTGGGCGTCTTTTCGACGAGCCTGATGTTCAGGCGGGCCCTCTGCGCAGCGACCAGCGACGAATAGTGGGCGTTGCCGTCCATGACGATCCAGTCGCCCTCCTTACAGATGGAATGCATGATGGCGAACTTGGCTTCCCGGGCGCCATTGGTGATGCGCGCCTGGTCGCATCCTAAAAACTCGGGCAGGGCCTTATAGACAAAATCGAAGATGGGTGGCGTCTTGATCTGGTCGAGGGAGCCGCCGCAGTAGTCGCAGACCGAGTAGCCGTCACCCCATTCCTGTAATGCCTGCCGTGCCTCGGGAGTCAGTATGCCCCCGGTCTGCAGGGGGTCCAGGTTGATCTCCCTGGGCGTATCTCTCTTGATAAAGCCGAACTTTGCCGTATTGATCGTCATTGCACATGCCACATTCGATTAATAATACTTAAGCCTGTCTTTTAACGCAATTATACTATTTAATGTAATAAATATTATATGATTGATGGTGCCAAGAGACAGGTCTATCTGGATGACATGGCGACCACGCAGGTGAGCGACGAGATCCTGGACGCGATGCTGCCCTATTTTAATAGGCGTTCGGAAACGCATCCGTTCAAACATCCGAGATCGACGTAGCCCATTATATTATTCTTTTGAATAAACAATGTTCAGCTAAATGCTTTCAGAATAAGTAAGCAAAATGGGTGCCGGATAAGATAATCTAAAAGATATGCGAGATACTGGTACACTCTATGAAGGCCTTTGATTAACTTGCATTAAATCATATCGATAAACGAGATCGCCCTGAAGAAAAATAGCGAAAAATTATAAATTAATATAGTAACACGTTGCTACATAATAAATGTTAGTATTTGCTTGAATAATTAAATATTTATAATTATTTATACAAAAAAATTAATTATTATTATATTAAATATTTCATATTAAAATAAACAAGGTGCCAAAACACCGAGTTCGAATGTAAATATATTTTTTTTAATTTAATTTTGATTAGAACATATTTACAAAAATTTATAATAAATTAAATATATAAATATTTTATTTGAATTACTCATAATAAATCTAGAAAGGTATATCAACCACTTTTTTTCTATTTTTAATAGTAAGGGGGCATATCAATAGTCGTTATTGAAGAGAAATATAGTCTTGCAAATTTACCGATTAATGACATTAAGGTCAGCCCGGACCATCTGCGAAAGAACCCGGGGAATATCAATAACCTTAAGTCCACTATCTCGGATGTCGGTCTTCTCCAGCCGATCCTCGTCTGCAGGACGGGTGGCTCTTATACGGTCATTGACGGCGAGCGAAGGCTGAGGGCGATGAAGGAGCTGGGCATATCCGATCTGATCGTCGGCCGGGAAGTGATCATCGAAGTCGAGGAGACCCGCGCGGATGCCGTTTTTAAGCAGATCATCGCCAACATTCAGCGGGAGGACGTTAACCCGTTCGACCTCGGGCACGCGTTCATCCTGCTGAAGCAGTCCCACGGCTACAAATATAAGGAGATCGCGGAGATCATCGGAAAAACTCCCGACTACGTCACGTCCAAGGTGGGCCTGGTCAAGCGCCTGGATCCCGACCTGCAGGTGATCCTGGCGAGCGAATGGCAAGCGGCAAAATCTAGCCTGGATAGATTTTCAGACGATGACGGCCAGAAACCTGCATACGGTATCAATATCAAGGTCATCGAAGACATTGCACGGCTTCCGATGGAGCTTCAAAAAACCGCATACCTTTCGATTAAATCAAAGGAGATGCGGGATCAGGATGCGCTAAAATACCTTCAGTCAATAAAAAAAATGCATAAGGGCAACTTCATGCAAGCGGATGCAGGCCAGGCCGGCAGTATAGGCCGTAACACGCCCGATGACGAGGTCATAAAATATGTGGAAAAGATCGGCCGGGATATAGAGCTCCTGATCAACAGCTACCAGGCGTCCGAGCGGCCGAAAAGGCAGGATGTCATTAATAAGATCGAGATAGCACTGGAGAAATTGAGCTCGCTATACGCGATGCTCAAAGACGATGCGGCATTCAGCGGTGATAAATTACAGGATAAAGCACTAGTTTAAAGCGGTCAAAAGGGGGACATAAGTACGTATTCTCAAACAATAATCACCCGTAGCCGGGGAAATCACGTCCACGAGTCGTGCCGGATCTACGGGACAAGCAGCTTGGGTAAAAACTGCACGATCCTGGAGAACGTCATCCTCGGGTATCCGTCCAGCAAGGTGCTGGACGATGCCCGGTCCAGGAACATTAAGCTCGAGCGCTATCCCTATGCGGGGACGACGATCGGCGACAATGCGGTCATCCGCTCGAACTCGACCATCTATTGTGACGTGAAGATCGGCAACAATCTGCGGACCGGCCATAACATCATGGTCCGGGAAATGACTACCCTGGGGGATAATGTCCTCATAGGGACGAACACGATCATAGACGGCTATTCTATCATCGGCAACAGCGTGAGCATGCAGAGTAACGTCTACGTGCCGTTGAACACGATCATCGAGGATAATGTATTCATGGGCCCCTGTTCGGTCCTGACCAACGATAAATACCCTATCCGTGTCAAGTACGACCTTAAGGGGCCGGTCTTAAGGACGGGCGCCTCGATCGGCGCGAACGCCACTATACTGCCCGGCGTCGAGGTCGGTGAGGGTGCCATGGTCGGGGCAGGTGCGGTCGTGACGAAAAACGTGCCGCCCTGGATGCTGGCCATCGGCGCGCCGGCAAAGATCGTGAAGCTTCCGGAAAATTTGAGAAATTTGAACAAGATTTGATCATCATGATACCTATCGCGAAACCTCTCATAGCCCAGGAAGAGATCGACGGCGTCGTCGGCGTCATGAGGTCCGGCATGATCGCCGAAGGGCCGAGAGTGAAAGAGTTCGAGGAGGCCTTCTCGAAATATATCGGCGTCGACCACGCCATAGCGGTCAACTCGGGCACCGCCGCCCTCCATATCGCGCTTCAAGCCCGTGGAATCGGAAAAGGCGACGAGGTCATTACGACCCCGTTCTCCTTCATCGCCACGGCCAACAGCATATTATATACCGGGGCAAAGCCCGTCTTCGCCGACATCGAGCCGGACACGTTCAACATCGATCCGGAGGACATCAAGGGGAAGATCACACACCGCACCCGGGCCATATTGCCGGTGGACCTGTACGGGCATCCTGCGGAAATGAAGGCCATCATGGACATGGCGGAGGACTACCGCATGGCCGTCATCGAGGATGCCTGCCAGGCCCACGGCGCGCTCTACAAAGGCAGGAAATGCGGCTCGTTCGACATGGGCTGCTTCAGCTTTTACCCGACGAAGAACATGACCTCGGGCGAGGGCGGGATGATCACCTGCAGCGACGGGAAGCTCGCCGAAAAAGCCCGGATGATCCGTTCCCACGGCTCGAAGGTCAGGTATTACCACGAGATGCTCGGGTATAACATGCGGATGACCGACATCGGGGCGGCAATAGGGCTGGCGCAGCTCAATAAGGTCGATAGTTTCAATAATAAGCGTATAGAAAACGCCGCGTACCTTAGTGAACAATTAAAAGGCATTCCTGGGATCGTTACCCCGGCCGTCCGGCAGGACTGCCGGCACGTCTTCCACCAGTATACGGTCCGGGTCACCGGCGATTTCCCGCTTAGCCGGGACGCGCTCGCGCAGGAACTCACAAAAGCCGGAATAGGCAACAGTGTTTTTTATCCCGTGCCGATACACCGGCAGCAGATCTACCAGGAACTTGGGTATAATAGCTATCATCCGAAATCGGAACAGGCCGCAAAGGAAGTTATATCCTTGCCGGTACACCCGTCGATTATTAAGGAGGACATCGATGAAATTGCCAAAACGATAAAAGAAATATCTAAAATGGGGGTATAATCTATGAAAGTTGGCGTAATTGGAGCCGGTGCAATGGGCCAGAACCACATCCGGACATATTGTCAGATCCAGGGTGTGGAACTCGCGGGCATCGCTGACGTTGACAAAACGAGAGTCGAAGCGCTTTCAAAGCAATATGGTACACAGGGCTTCACCGATTATCGTGAGATGCTTAAGCTGGGCCTGGACGCCGTGAGCGTCGTCGTGCCGACCACTCTGCACAGGCGTGTGGCACTGGATGTTATCTCCAGCGGCACAAATCTGCTCGTAGAAAAGCCGATATCCGATACGGTCGAAAACGCCAGGGCCATCGTCGATGCGGCACGCCTGGAAGGCCTCAAGCTGATGGTCGGCCATATCGAGCGGTTCAATCCGGCGGTCATAAAGATGAAAAGCCTCATCGACTCCATGGAATTGGGCAAGGTCGTGAGTATAAATACCCGGCGTGTGGGGCCTTATAATCCCCGTATTCGGGACGTGGGCGTCATCCTCGATATAGGCGTCCACGATATAGATATTATATCATATTTATACAATTCTTCGCCGCAGGAAGTGTATGCCATTGCCGGTAATGACATCCACTCGCAGGAAGACCACGCATCGATCCTCCTGCGATTCGCGGGCAACCGGGCCGGTGTCGTCGAGACCAACTGGCTTACGCCGCATAAGACCCGGACGTTCACGGTCATCGGCACTGAAGCAGTCGGCTATGGCGATTACATGGAGCAGAAAATTTTCATCCACGATAAAGAGTGGGTGAAGGAAGCGAAGGTCGAGAAAAAGGAGCCTCTGCGGAATGAGCTCGAGCACTTCATGAATTGCTGCAAGAACGGGCATGAACCATCGGCCTCCGGGGAAGACGGCATAATGGCGCTTATGGCGGCACTGGCGTCCATCGAGTCGTACAAGAGCTCGACTGTGATGAAGATAACACAGGATGCCATTATGCCGGAGATCAAGATGATAACGAATACCATGATCTCGAGTTGATGGTGCAACCTCATGAGCATGGTAAGTGTGAACGGCGATGCTGATAGGCTGGCCATTAATGATCTTGGGGGCGAGCAATCGCCTAAAAGCATCGCCATTATTTCCGGCCGGATCAATTATCTCACGCTTGGCAGCGTGATATCCATCGTAAAAGAATTCGTGGATAAGGCGTATGTTCTCTCTAGCAGCTTTGATGGTCGGATAGCATCGATCGCCAAGTCGCTCGATGCCGAAGTCGTCGATTTATCCCGGATCGATGGTCCGGGGGGCATCTTGTCAATTGCCCCGGATCGCTCTGAAGCAAAGATCGTATTCCTCAACGGTGATGGAACCCACGACCCCTATCAGATTCCGCGATTATTGGAGCAGCTTGAGAAAGGATACGACGTCGCCGTAAGTTCTAGCCCGATAAGCTCCGACCGGATGAATGAGAATGTCCTGTTATTGAACAATAAGACAACACGGGGCAGGTTTACGGGCTTTATCGCCTGTACCGGCGAATATCTTAAGCGATCCATGGCTAACGTTCAGATCAATGACCATATGGACATTTCGACACAGGTGTATTCCTCAGCGCGCAATAGTGGGGTTAAAATAAAAACACTTGACAATGAAGATTTCGAGCTCTTTAGCCTGTTCCGTATAGGCGTAGTCGTGCCCGCATATAATGAAGAGCTGCTGCTGGCGGATACCATCAAAGGTATACCCGGTTACGTTACCCGCATCTACATCATCGATGACGGAAGTAAGGACCACACGCCCGAGGTAATAGAGAGCATAACCGACCCCCGTGTCAAAGCGGTCCGGCATGAGCCCAATAAAGGCGTCGGCGCGGCGATAATCACCGGCTACAAGATGGCGCTCGAGGACGAGATGGACATCGTGGCGGTGATGGCGGGCGATAACCAGATGGACCCGGAGCAATTGCCGCGGCTCCTACTGCCTATCATGGAGAATAAGGCCGATTATACGAAAGGCAACCGCCTCATAAGCAAAGAGTTCAGGAAGGGAATGAGCTCCTGGCGGTCATTAGGTAACTCCTTGCTGACTTTGATCACGAAGATCGGGAGCGGCTACTGGGACATCATGGACCCGCAGAACGGCTATACGGCCATCTCGAGGCAGGCGCTGGAGGCGATCAATCTCGACTCGATCTATACCTATTACGGCTATTGTAACGACATGCTGATCAAGCTGAACACCTACAGCATGAGGACCATGGACGTGGCTATGCCCGCCCGGTATGGCAACGAGCGGTCCAAGATCAAGTATGGGAAATATATACTGAAAGTCGCTCCGATGATCTTTAGGGGATTCCTGTGGCGGCTCAAGACCAAATACGTCGTATTAAGCTTCCATCCCCTGGTGTTTTTCTATGTGATCAGCATGATCATGGTGCCATTTGGGGTCATATTCAGCCTCTGGATATTAATTGAAAAGACGCTCGACCAGCATGTCTCTACGAACTATCCCCTACTGGCGGCGTTCATAACGATCATCGGGGTCCAACTATTGTTATTTGCTATGATGTTCGATATGCAGGAAGACCGGATGGTCAATTCTTAGTGCAGGTAAAAGTGGGTACCTATGTCCTATCCGATCGATCAGATACTCAGGCAAAAAAATGATTTCTGGGACCTTTATACGTTCAAAAACGAAGCCCATAATAATCAGGCCTATGATGACGTAAAGGACGTTAAAGCCTCGCCTCTATTTTTAGATCCTTATATGTCGAGCTATCTCATGGATAACGGCTTAAAGGCTGAATATCCTGATGGTAAAAAGTTTGCCGTTTGCCTGACTCACGACGTCGACGACATCTATCCGCCTCCTCTACACACCGTGGCATCCTCCATATATTCCCTCGGGCACCTCGACTTTAATGAATTTATAGATCATTCCTTCTGGACCTTTAAAGGAAAGGACCATAGCCCGTATATCAATTTTAAAGAGATTATGGAGATCGAAGAGAAATACGATGCCCGGTCAACCTTCTTTTTCATGGCGGCAGATCGGGATATCCGCCGGTTCCGGTATAACGTCGATGACTTATCGGATAAACTAGGCGCCCTCGTCGATCGAGGCTTTGAGGTCGGCCTCCATGGCGGTTATTATTCGTATCGTGACCCCGATCTTATTTTAACCGAAAAAAAGCGGATCACAAAAATATTGAACAAGGACATTGTCGGCTACCGGAATCACTATCTCAAGTTCAAGATACCGGAATCGTGGGAGTACCTGGCACGATGTGGCTTTAGATATGATGCGACCATAGGGAATAACCGTGTCATCGGCTTTAAGAACGGCCTCTGCCACCCGTTTAAGCCTTCTCTCGCCGATAATAAGAGCATCGACATCGTCGAGCTCCCTCTCGTGCTGGCGGACTTTACGCTGTTCAATGCTGGTATACCCATGGATCGATTGTGGGAAATCGCCCGAACAATGATCGATCGCGTCGAAAAATGTGGGGGAGTCGCGACTATCCTCTGGCATAGCGATGTCTTTAGCGCGAGCTACCGGAAACCCTGGGTTAAATTTTATATAAAGCTACTCGACTATTGCCGCTTGAAAAATTCCTGGATGGCTTCCGGGGATCAGGTTTCTGAATGGATAAGAAAAGGGTATTAAAAAATTTACATATATTTAAGCAAATCCTCTTTTTTGGGATTGCTTTTCATGATGATCTCCGAGGATTTTTCGCCGAAACAAAATAACAGGTCCAGGATGGACAGGTTACTGACAAAGCTCCCGTAGAGTTGGGGATACTCGGGGTGCTTATATTTCTGGAAATAGATCTTCATACCTTTTTCCTGGAATTTTTGTTTATCCGCATACTTTTCCCCGCCCTCCCCGAAAATATACATGTCGGCGTTTAATTTTAAGCACATGTCCAGGACACGGTCTGATTTCTTCTCCTCGAAGTGCAGGTCGGACGCTCTCAAGAATTCAACGTTGATCTTCAGCTCCTTAAACAAGTATTTTAAAACATATTCGTCGAGCTCCGCGATGTTACCCCAGTCTTCCTTTTTGTAGAGGCCCTCGAAAAAGTCGCGGTAGGACTCGAAGTACGGGGCCTTTCGCCCGTAGGAGACCTGGATCGAATTCCAGTGGGTCTTCCTCCAGCTCTGGCTATTATCGACGGCCATGTCACGGATCGTCTTATTAAAATAATCGCCCATATGGAGCGGTATGGTCAACAGCATCGGCCCGTTAGGCCCCTTGATCCGGTTCCGGTGGATATATGCGTCGGGCGTAAATTGGACGTCGTCCCACAGACAAAATATGTCGCTGATGGCGACCTTATGAAAAAAACCCATCCATGGAATATAAAGAGGTTGATGTGCCGTTAATATCCTGGACATATAAACCTTTCATCGACTCTATTTCATATAATCCCTTCTATCGCTTGGTCATCTATACCCGCATATACTCATAGCTTGAGCCGGATGCACTCGAAGACTTCAGCGTATTTGACGCCGATATTCATGCCCCGCGTGAATAAATGGGCCCGGAGGTACTTCTCGTCAAAATAGTCTTTTTTATTCTGTGACGTATATTGTTTTAGGGCGTCGATCTTCTTCATTACCTGGGCTTCGTTAAGCTCAATAAAAATATCCGTCCGGAAATTCAAATTATTCCACGGGTGCTCCATGCCGAAGATTGAGGCCGATTTCTTAAAAGCCCTCAGCGTCTCATTATATATGACCTGGTGGTCCTGGTGCGTGTCGAAGGAGGACGGCGTGATCACGAGATCGGGACAGATATCCTTTTTTAATTTGATCATGTCCTCCAGGATCTCCTGCCTTAAATGGGGGAATTCCCGGACCTCGTAGTCCAATAAAATATTATCGCTGTTATCGATCCCCAGCACCCCCGTCGCCAGCTTGCATTCTTTTTTTAGGATATCGCCGGGAAAATTTTTTTCAACGGACTTTTCGCAGCTCGAAAAGGCAACATAAAAAACATCCTTGCCCTCCTCGATGAATCGGACGATGGCACCGCCCGCGGATATTTCCCCGTCGTCCGTATGGGGAGATAGGATCAGTACCCTCTTATGGATCATGTTATCAATTTCTCTTGATACGATTGTCTCATCTATCCCTTAATAAATAATTTGGTCCGGTGTCTGTGCCGCTATTTTATATATGCGAATGAGGATAATTATTAACCAAGGACTTGATTAGATCTCGCCCTCAGGGGGCATTATTACTGGAAGAGCCGAGCATATCCATTACTGTCGACGTTGAAGACTGGTATCACATACCATCCGTCACGGGCTCACCATTTTCGACCTATAAGGATATGGACGATTTCTTCGAAAAATGGCCGGAAAAATACGACTACCTTACGGAGCCCACGGGTCGCGTCCTCGATCTATTGGAAGAGTTCGGCATTGAGGCCACGTTTTTTGTCGTTGGCGACGTCGTCGAACACTACCCCGGTCTGGTCGAATCTATCGTAGCGCAGGGCCATGAGATCGCCTGCCACGGGCTGCACCACGCCTGTAATATCGACCCCCGGACTAAGGCCCCGGCCATTGGCCTCGACGAGTTCAGGTCCCGGACCCTGAGGTCCCGGGATATCTTAGAAAGGACCTGCGGGAAGAGTATCGTCGGCTACCGTGCGCCGAATGCCCTGGTATCGGGCTGGATGCTGGACGCGCTGGAGGACATGGGATTTAAATACGATTCCTCGGTGAACCGGAACTCCCTCTTCAATAAGACAGATAGCGCCCTCGAGGGCGTCTCAAGCCACCCATATTATCCCCGAAAGAACGGCCTGGATTCGGGCGGTTCCCGGTCTTTTGTCGAATTTCCCTGGCCCTATCTCGACATAGGGATCCGGCTGCCTACCTCGGGCGGCCCGATGCTCCGGTTCCTCGGGCCACAGCTCATACTGCGGGGCTTAAAACAAAGCATGCGGCGGGGGCATACGATATTTTATTTCCATCCCATCGACATCTCCAATTCCAGTTTCCCCCGCGTGGGGAAAGGGAGGCCCTTCTACTGGACAATCCACGGGGAAAAAGTAGAAAAGAGTCTGAGACTTATCCTTAAAGAGCTTAAGTCCGTGAAAAAGATGACCTTAAAGGACGCCCTGGTGTCGTTCGATGAAAGTTGAGATATCTCCCCTATCCAAAGCCGATGAGCCCGACTGGGACGAATATGTTAGAAATAACGACCAGGCGACTTTTTATCATCGGATCGGCTGGAAAGAAGTCATCGAGGATTCGTACGGCCATCGATCCTTTTATTTGACCGCAAAAAACGGGGACGGGAAAATTTGCGGCATACTGCCCCTATTTTTTATTCGGAGTATATTTTTCGGAAAACGCGTCGTTTCAGTACCCTTCGCGCCGTATGGTGGCGCGTGCACCGACAGCCCCGGTATCACGACTGAACTAGTGCGAGCGGCATTATCGGCGGGGAATGAGATGGGCTCTGCCGACTTCGAGTTCCGGACCAGGAACTGCTCCACTATGGAAATGGACTACACGGACCATTACGTGACGTTTATCATGGATGTTTCAGGCGGGGCGGAACCGGCGTGGGCTCGCATGAATAAGAAGGTCAAATGGAGCGTCAGAAAGGCGATAAAAAATAACCTGCAGTTCAAGATCGATAAGGCCGATGCCGCGATCGGTGATTTCTATGAGCTCTACTGCCATGGCATGGGCCGGCTGGGTACTCCCGTGCACGACCGCATTTTTTTCAAAAATTTAAAGAAACGCTTTCCGGAAGACGTCTCCATTGCTGAAGTGGAATACGCGGGAAATGTGATATCGGCACTCTACCTTCTCCGGTTCAAGGATACGCTGATCTCCGGCTGGGGGGCCTCGCTGTCCAGCTATTTTTCACTCTCGCCCAACGACCTGATCTACTGGAGATCTATTGAGACTGCGGCCGGAGACGGGTTACGGTACTTCGACTTCGGGAGGAGTCTCAAGGATTCCGGGAATTTCCGATTCAAGCGCGCCTGGGGGGCGGCCGAAGTCCCCTTATATTACTACCATCACCCTCCAAAAAAAGCTCCGCGGGCGATCCAGGACGAATACGGGTCCTTTTCAAAAATATGGGGCCATCTGCCCTTGGGGCTGACGAGGATCGTGGGGCCCGGGCTTAGAAAATATATCCCGTGATCTTATTTTTTATTCCAGAACGATCTGATCTCGTCTGGAATTCCATAGATCTTTAACCGATCCCTGGCATTGAGCAAGTTCTTCTGCTGTTCCAGATAACGGGCATCGGGCTTTTCATTTAATATTTTCAGGATCGTCGCCTTGACATCCTCGTAATCCTCGCACAGGTAGCCGATATCGCCATACGTCCTGAAGTAGTATTCCAGATATGGGTTTCCGATCGCTATCATGGGCTTGAGATAAGAGAACGCGTCGTACATGGTGCCGCAAGGATTCAGCCGATGCGTGTTCGCCCGGTATAGAAAGAGCGAATAGTCTACCTTATTCGCATAGTAGTCGTACTGGTCCCGGCTCAAAGGCTGGACGGGGGACGGGACCTCCAGGTGGTCCAGCGGCCGGGACCGGGTCTCCTTATCGAGGATCTTGCCGATGACGACGAAATTGGGCCGCATCATCGCCTTCATCTCTCGGAGCTCGCCCGCCATCCTGACGAACAGGTCGATACCTTTTTTTCGCAATCCGATGCCAAAGAAACCGAATGATATCGTGCTGTCATCGATGCTTAGCTTTCGTATAGACCGTTCCGTATTGACAAAATGGTAGGGGTGGTCCATCGCACCGACGTGCCCCGCCAATTTGGGTATCTCCCGGCACAGCCGCTCCCTGATTGACTCCCCGAGTACCAGGTAAAAAATATTATCGTTATTCCCCTCGCCTAATACCCGCCGGAACCAGAAGGGCATCTCGATCGGATTCCCTGGCGGCTTATCGAGGATCGTTTCCAGAATGACGTGGGGGATAACGACGCACTTTAGCTCACTATAGAATTTCATCAGTGTCTTTATGGAGAAGAGCGTCGAACCGGTTATCGAGCAAAACAACACCTTATCACATCCGTTTTTCCGGGCGATGTGGAATATTTTACAGCATGTCGCCAGGTCCCGCGGGAGTCTCAAGGATTCATATCGTCGCGATACCGGCACTCCGATGGCATAGAATTCCACAGTCGAACCGCCGTCGCCGTCGACCTTCGCGCGCACATGCTCAAGATGGGACTTTTCGGCGAAAAATAATATCCTTTCCTTCGGAAATGCATTCCTGTGCAGCGTGATAAGGGCCGAGTTTAATTCCACGTGCTCAAATCCGATACACTGGGGCTCACAGATGATAAGCATTACACTCCCTCGTTAATTGTTAATATAAAACATGGTAAAACTAATAATAACGATTGTGGCGGCCGGCAGAAATAGCCTCCGTGAAAATCATTATAATACTCTAGAACGCTTATGGATATGAATATGATACGGCCACGGGTGTGTTGATGTCGGTTGAGTTGATCGGTGACCAGGCGCTTTGGGATGAGTTCGTGGAGAGGAGTCCCTATGGCCTGCTGTTCCATCGGTGGGATTTTCTGCGGATCATGGAAAAGCATACCCGGTATCAGCTGTTTCCCTATGGTATTT
>NZ_DATJPM010000046.1 GCF_035506375.1 Methanocella sp. | reverse complement strand
CGGGAGCCAGATGCCCTGCAGGAGCAGGATCATCATGAACATGACGCCGCCACGGGCGATGGCCGAGGTGAAGCTGGCCAGGTTCGCGTACATGAAGGCGCGGATCTTGAAGAACTCGAAGCGGAACATGGGGTTCTTCACCTTGCGCTCGATGAACGGGAAGGCGGCCAGGAGCACGACGCCAATGACGATCGCCGCGATCACCCAGGGGCTGCTCCAGCCCATCGGATCAGTGACATTATCGTGCGTGTACGGCATCAGGCCATAGGTGACGCCGACCAGCAGCGAGGTGAGCCCGGCGACGAATACCAGGTTGCCTATCCAGTCGATGCCGGTCTTCGGCGCCCGGAAGGAGACCTCCTTCAGCTTCCAGTAGGACCAGAGCGTGCCCAGGATAGCGAAGGGCACGCTGACCAGGAACACGTAGCGCCAGTCGTAGACGGCGAGGATGCCGCCCAGGATGAGGCCGATGAACTGGCCGGACATGACGGCGACCATGTTGATGCCCAGAGCCTTCCCTCGCTCGTCGGAGGGGAACGCGTCGGTGATGATGGCCGCGCCGTTCGCCATGGTGAACGCGCCGCCCACCGCCTGTATCAGCCGGAAGACGACCAGCTCCAGCGCTCCGGTATTACCCGTGCCCGGCGTCAGGAATAATAGTACTGAGCCTATAGAAAATATCAGGAAGCCCAGCCGGAATAGCCTGACACGGCCGTACATGTCCGCCAGGCGCCCGATGCTCAGGAGGAGCGTCGCCGTGACGAGGCCATAGCCCATAAGGATCCACAATAAATACTGGAACGAGTCTGGGGCCATGGGATTGATATGTATGCCCTCGAAGATCGCCGGCAGCGAGATCATGATGATGCTGCCGTTAATGGTGCCCATCAGCGAGGCGAGGGTCACGTTCGAGAGCGCAATCCACTTATAGTCGACGTTTATTTTAAAAAAATTATCGCTCATTTTTGCTCCATCGAAACTTGTAATCTATCATTAATTGACTATCGGCTGTCGATATATCGATAATCGACATAGTATTTATAGGTTATCAGCAAGGAATTATGTTACCGGCAGCCCCGGGACAAAAGTACTTGTGTCATGCTTTTCATAGCAGAGTAAGGAAATGGAACGCTATTTAAATATTTTAAAGGGCGCCCCGGCCCGCCATATTCTGCTCAAGAGCGTGGCCGTTGACCCGGGCTTCAGGTCGCTCAACGACCGGGAGCTATGGCGGCTTCACGACGAAAGGATCGCCGAGTACCGCGAGAAGAACGGGCGGTATGCGTCGTTCGAAAAGTTCCCGGAGCGCAAAAAGCCTTCTCTTTTAGACGTTAAGGCCGAGCTGGCCGCCCGTATCATGGAGCACTGCTACTTTTGCGAGATACGCTGCGGCGCTAACCGGTATAAGCGGCCGGGCGCCTGCGGAGTGGACTATACGTCTCACTATTATTCGGAATTCCTGCACCACGGCGAGGAGCGCGAGCTCGTCCCGTCGCATACGATCTTTTTCGAGGGCTGCACCTTCGCCTGTGCCTATTGCCAGAACTGGACCATCGCCACGGAGATCCGGGGACGCCAGGTGTACCCGAAGGTGCTTGCCGAAGTCATCGAGGTCCGCCATAAAGAGGGTAGTAAGAACGTGAACTTAGTGGGCGGAGACCCCACGCCCCATCTGCATACGATACTCGAAGTCATGAATTACGTGAACTCAAATATCCCGGTGGTCTGGAATTCAAACATGTATATAACACCCGAATCCATGCTCCTGCTGGAAGGCGTCGTGGACGTATATCTTGGCGATTTTCGCTACGGTGACGACGAGCACGCATCCCGCTACTCCAGCGGCGCCAATTACTGGGCGGTCACCACCCGGGCCTTTCTTGATGCAAAGGCCCAGGCCGATGTCCTGGTCAGGCAGCTCGTTCTCCCGGGCCACGTGGAGTGCTGCACGAAGCCCATCGTGGAATGGTGCGCCAGGAACCTGGGGAAGAACGTGCGCTTTAATTTAATGTTCCAGTATTTCCCCGAATACCGGGCTCACGCTTTCCCGGAGATCAATCGCATGCTGAACAGTGCAGAGATAGCCCGGGCCAGGGAGATCGTGAGAGAGGCCGGGCTCACGAATCTCGCCTGAGCCGTTGCAAGCGTGGCAAGGACGATTAAAAATAAACCAACAATTTATTAATCCATAGATAAATAACTGATTGATATATCATGACGACCCCACCCGAAAACGACGAGAACATGAGTGAATGCATCTGCGACGGCTGCCCGAGCTTCCCGGGCCAGGGCGATAAGAAGCAGTACTGCGGCCACGGCAAGAGCCCTTTAAAAGTCAACATGGAAGGCTGCATTTGCCCGGCCGGCTGCCCGGTATATTCAAAATATAAGCTGAACGGGATGTATTATTGCGTCTACGGTAAGGCCAAATAAAGACTATATTATCATGAATAAACATGAGCGATTCTATATTGAAAGATATATAAAGTATATAGTTATCAATAGTTTATAGTCGAATCTATTATGCGAGCCTCTATATCACATTTCAGTAATGAGTAACGAGCAAGACTTTTCCGGGCTCATCCAGGCCCTTGCTTCCGAGAATAAGCGCTTTGAGGCCGCGGAAAAGCTGATAGATGCAGGAAGTAGTGCCGTAGAGCCGCTGGTGTCCGCCCTGAAATTCGACAACTGGAGGGTGCGGGGCAATGCGGCATGGACTCTGGGGGAGATTGGCGATGCCCGCGCAGTGAACGGGCTGGTCGAAGCGCTCGACGACAGTGTCCCGGAAGTGCGGGCGACCGCGGGCCGCGCGCTGGTCAACATCGGCAGGCCGTCCATCGGGCCACTGCTGAAGCTCATTGAAAAAAGGGATTGTAGGGCAAAAGGCCTGGTATCATGTATCCTCTCATGCCTGGGCGTTGACGAAGCCCAGCGCTCCATTCCGAAGCCGGCTTAAACGTCGTTCGGCGAAAAACGCAACCTGCCTTTTAATATTGGCACACTTTTCTGCGTAGCGTTTTATTTATCCCGGCCGTAAATCCTATCATGCCCGCGAGAGCTCCGCCCGCCATGAGGGACCTGAAGAGCCTGACCGACGAGGAGGTCAGCGCGCTTTTCGAGGACCGGATCATGGAGCGGGGCATTAAATATTTTGAGCAGGGTCGCATAATGCGGCCTTTTGTCTACCGGGAGAGCATCATGGCCGAGTGCCAGGGCACGCTCCCCGAGAATTACTATATTCGCGTCGACGTCAGGGGCGGAAACCTGGTGGCCTCGTGCACCTGCCCGTACGCCCTCGGCTATTGCAAGCATATCGCCGCCGTGCTCTACGGATGGCTGAAGAAACCGGGCATGTTCAAGGACCTGGGGCAGTCCGAAGATCTGCTTAAAAAGATGGACAAGGGGCCGCTGGTCGAGACGATCATCGACATGATCAAGTACGACCCCGACGTGGTCTACGTGATCAACCTCCGCCTGCTGCCCAGGAATGAGCTGCCGGGCTTCGTGGAGCGAGAGATGAAGAACATCTTTTCGGAAGAGTTCGTCGATTACCTGAACGTGCGGGAGATAGTGAAAAAGCTCGATATTTTCCGGGAATATGCCTCCGACATCTACCAGGGAGGCGATATCGGGACGGCCACGGTCATCCTGAACCCGGTCATCGACGCCATCGTCGACAATTACACGAACCTCGATGATACGGACGGCCTCATGCGCAACTTCTTCGCCACGGTCATGGACCTGTACGGTGACGTCATCCCGAACTTCCGCATGGAGGGCGAAAGGCGAAGGTACATGAACCAGGCGCTGGAATGGTACCTGCTGGCCGAATGGGGGCTGGAGCGAGTCCTGCGTAACTTAATACGTAAAGAGACCGAGCGCCTGAAGGAGCAAAAGTTCATGCTCAACGCCGTCGAGCTGCGGCTCGCGGACTTTAAGAAGAGCTTCATCACGATGGGGCCGAAGTACTCCGAAGAGTACGAATACGTGGAAGAGCGGCTCGAAAGGCTCGAAGAGATGCGGGCCGATATCAAAGGACATGCATAGCATTCTCAATTTTCATCCGCAGCGGAACAATTCCCCGGCGAAGGGCTTCTTCCTGCAAGGCTTGCCGGGAGAAACGCTGGAAACGATAGGAAAGGATATACATTAATATTACAATTGTACTAAACTACATATCCCTGACACGAATGAACTTCTGGTCGTGAGCCCGGTGGAAGAGCCCAGGACAATGAATACGAATTTTTCGGATAATATCCATCTTATAGGTACTGCCCACGTATCGGAGAAGAGCGTGAAAGAGGTGGAAGAGGCCATCGACCGGTATCAGCCGGACGTGGTGGCCATCGAGCTCGACGACCGCCGATATAAGGCGCTGACGGAAGGCGACCAGGGGAATAAGGATAAGGAGCTCCCGGTTAAAGAGCTGTTAAAGGGAAGTAACCTGGCGGTTTTTTTATTGCAAACGATGCTGGCTTGGGTCCAGCGTAAGGTGGGCGCCGAGATGGGTGTGAAGCCCGGCTCCGAGATGCTTGCGGCCATCGACGCGGCCCGGAAGAGGGGCATTCCGATCGCCCTGATCGACCGGGATATAAGCATTACGATGGCTCGATTTTGGGCAAAGATGACTCTGCGCGAGAAGCTCCGGATGGCCTATTCGCTGCTGCTGGCGACGCTGGGCTTCGGGACCGGAGATATCGACATGGAGCAAATCACGAATGAGAACGTCGTCTCGGACCTGGTCGAAGAATTACGGGAGTTCGCGCCTTCCGCCGCCGAAGTCCTGGTGTACGAGCGGGACGCTTACCTGGCCAATAACCTTCTTAACATCGGCCGGAGTAAGCGGGTGCTCGGCGTCGTCGGTGCCGGCCACAGGGAAGGCATTAAAAAGTACCTGGGACACCCAGAGACGATACCATCCATCGAATCCATCTCCGTCGTCCCGAAGAGGCGCCATATTCCCTGGCTGAAGATCATCAGTGCGATCGTTATCCTATCGGTGGTATTCATCTGCGCATTGCTGCTGTTTTCCGGCATACCCTGGCAGCAGCTATTGCTAATGCTCGCTGTCTTATTCTTCATCCAGGGCGTCGTGTCGGCCACGTTCGTCGCCCTGATCGGCGGGCACTGGAAATCCGTGGCCATGGCGTTCGTTTCCGCGTTGAGCGCGGCGATCCATCCGCTGATTGCCATCGGCTGGCTCGCGGGCATCGTGGAGGCAACGCAGCGCCCGCCTACCATGGGGGACCTGAGTACCCTGCTCGGCAATGAGGAAGACAGTTTTATCGAGGCGTTTAGAAACCTGTTCACGAATCGCCTGTTCAGGGTCATAGCCGTGGCCGCCGTGGCCAACGTTGGCAGCATCATCGGCGCCTTTATCGGCGTGCTCATCCTGGCCCAATATTTTAATCTCCACGATCCGGTGGGGATTCTCCACGCCGGCCTGTCCAACGGCTATCACGCCATCGTATCACTCGGTTACGGTTTAAAGTCATTGGCGTAAATTTGGGGAGTTCAATTAAGGCATGGTTGATAGAATAATCTTTTGCTAATTATCTTTTTAGTATATCGTCCTTTTTACCCAAATCCATTTGCATTATACTATTAAATCGATAAATTTTAAGTAAAAGGACAAATTATATATACATATATTGGTAAATTACCAAATATCATTAAGGAGAACAACGGATAGATATGGATAATAGTTCAGAACTGGACGAAACGGACCTTTCTATCCTCCGGCTCCTCAGGGAAAACGCTAGGATGAGCTACCTGGAGATGTCCCGGCAGACGGGCATTTCCGATGCCACCATCCAGTACCGCCTCAAGCGCCTGCAGGAAAAGGGCCACATCCGATACACGGTCATCGTGGACCCGGACCTGACCGGCTATGCCGTCATGGCAGTCATGCTCGTACAGACAGACACAGAGAAGCACGACGAGGCCAAGCAGGCCCTAGCGGCACTGCCCGAAGTAACGGAAGTCTACGGCATGCTGGGTGAGTACGACCTGCTCATCAAGGTCTGGGCCAAAAACCTGGAGGAGTTGAACCGGACCATCAACGACAAGATCCGGGCCATCGACGGCATCGAGGATCTGACAGAGATGGTCATGGCCGAGAGGGTGAAGGAAGCCGCGCCGCCCGTGTAGGTGATGGCATGAGCGAGTCGAAGAGCATCAAAAATAATGGCACGAGGCCCGAATTATCGGAGCTGCTGCAGAGCGGCCGCGCCCGGTTCTTCAGCCAGTATATCGGCAGGGACGTGGCGGATAAGGACGGGCGAGTGCTTGGTAAGCTAAAGGACTTTACCATACGGCCAGGCGAGACTTTAATGGAAGTCTCTGGAGTCGTCTACGGCGAGGGTCTTTTTAGTAAAGTGATGGGGCACGACGTCATCGTGAGCATGGCGAACGTCGAATCCATCGATAACAGCATTAAGCTGAAAGTCTCGATGGAGGATATCCCTCCAGGCAGGCTTGCTGAGAACGAGATGCTCATTCGCGATACGATCCTGGACAAGCAGATCGTCGACATCGACGACCTGAAGGTCGTGAGGGTTAACGACGTCCTCATGGCCTGGATCAAGGGCTCGCTCAACCTGGTGGGCGTGGACGTGGGCTTTAACGGCATCATGCGCCGCCTGGGCCTCATGTGGCTGCCGAAGTACGTGAAGCCCCTCCAACTCCCCGAGCACATCATCTCCTGGTCCTACATCGACCCGCTGAATGCCACCCTGCGCAAGGTCCACCTCAAGATACCGCGAAAGAACGTTAACGACTTGCACCCCGCGGATATCGCCGACATCATCGAGGAGCTCGACAACAAGGGCAGATTTACTATTTTCAAGTCGCTGGATGAGGAGACGGCCGCCGAAACGCTGGAAGAGGTCGAGCCCGACGTGCGGTCCAATATGCTCAAGCAGATGACCGTACAGGACGTCGCCGACATCATGGATAACATGAACCCTGACGATGCGGCCGATATCCTGATCACGATGCCCCACGAGAGAGCATCCGAAGTGCTGAAGCAGCTATGCAGCATCAGCAAGGAGCATGCCAGCGACATCCGGGATTTAATGACATACAGGGAAAACTCAGCCGGCGGCATGATGAACACCGAGTTCATTTACATTCACCCCGACCAGAAGGTAGCCGAAGCGTTCGCGAAGCTGCGCGCCTATGGCCACGACATCGACATGATATATTATCTATATGTCCTCGACGAGAAGGAGCGCATAATAGGCGTATTTTCGCTCAGGGACCTTCTGCTGGCCGACCCCCAGAAGCCGGTCAAGGATATCATGATGACCGAAGTCATCAGCGTCGTGCCCACGTCGTCCCGGGAAGAAGTAGCGAATGTTCTCTCCCGCTACGACCTGCTGGCGATCCCGGTCGTAAATAATGAAAACGTGATGCTGGGCATCGTTACTTTCGACGACGCGCTCGAGTATACGTTGCCCGAGGATATCAAGAGCCGCCTGCCGGCGAACTATCACAGGAACAGGCGAATACACAAGGTGTGATATCAATGGCAGAGGTAAAATGCAGCCCGCTCGGCCGTATTAACGTGAAGAATATCATGCTATTTTTAGCGGTTATCGGGCCGGGCATCATCACGGCGAGCGTCGATAACGATGCCGGCGGCATAACGACCTACTCGCTGGCCGGGGCGCACTTCGGGTACGCTTTCCTCTGGACGCTCGTCCCCATTACCATCGCCCTCATCGTCGTGCAGGAGATGTGCGCACGCATGGGTGTGGTCACCGGCAAGGGGCTCTCGGACCTCATCCGGGAGAACTTCGGCATACGCACGATGGTGCTGCTTATCATCGTCCTGGTGCTGGCCAACTTCGGCAATACAATGTCCGAATTCGCCGGCATCGCGGCGAGTATGGAGATCTTCGGCATATCCCGGTACATTGCCGTTCCGGTTATCGCCGCGCTGGTATGGCTTCTTGTGGTCAAGGGCACCTATAGCATGGTGGAAAAAATCTTCCTCGTCGCAAGCGCGTTCTATGCGACGTACGTCATATCGGGGTTCATGGCCGGCCCCGACTGGGCGCACGTGATTAAAAGCTCGGTCATCCCGACGTTCAGCTTCCAGCCGAGCTATCTGCTCATGTTCATCGGCCTTGTAGGCACGACCATCGCCCCCTGGATGCAGTTCTACATCCAGTCGGCCATCGTGGAAAAAGGCGTCCGGATCTCGGACTATAAGTTCACGAGGATAGACGTCATCATGGGTTGCATGGTCACGTCCATCGTGGCATTCTTCATCATCATGACCTGTGCATCAACGTTGTTCGTCAATGGGATCAGGATCGAGACTGCCGCCGACGCCGCGCGAGCGCTCGCGCCGCTGGCCGGCCAATACGCCTCCGAGCTCTTTGCCTTCGGCCTGTTCAGCGCCTCGGCGTTCGCCGCGTCGATCCTGCCGCTTTCGACCGCGTATATGGTTTGCGAAGGCATCGGCTGGGACTCGGGCATCGATAAAAAGTTCAAGGATGCGCCGCACTTTTACGTGCTCTATACGTCGCTCATCGTGCTGGGCGCGCTCGTGATATTGATACCCGGAGCGCCGCTCATCGCCATCATGTACCTGTCTCAGGTGCTGAACGGCATGCTACTGCCCTTCATTTTGGTGTTCATGCTCCTCCTCATAAATAATAAGAAGATCATGGGAGAGTATACGAACTCGAAGCTGTTCAACTGGCTGGCATGGGGCACGACGATCATCGTATCGTTCCTGACGCTGCTGCTGGTCGTGACGACGATATTCCCAGGACTGTTAAAATAATCGCTGTATTTATAATCCATCATTTTCTTTTCCTGTATCGTCTGGCATATCGGTTATACCATGGTGCGCACAGAGGGTTTTAAAAAATATTCCCGGAGGGTATATTAATAAAATCTCGGTGAGCTCCTATGAAAAATTTTTAGCACTTCGGCAAACATTGGGCTTGTTTTCTTATTTTACGAAATTTTCATTATTTATATATGACCAAAGCCCCGGTCATCAACGATTTTGTGGTATAATCGATTGTTTGAGTTAACTGGAACATCAAGAACAATATTCAATATAAATACTAAAAAAGACTCAGGAGAGCCTTACTGGGTTTGTCGACGCCGTCTCTTTTTCGACGACCACGGCCGTGCCATAGGCCAGCACCTCGGTCATCGACTGCCCGAGCTCGGAGGAGTCGAAATCCACGCCGATGACGGCGTTGGCGCCCAGCGCCTTCGCGTGCTCCTTCATCCTGTCCAGCGCGTTCTGCCGGGAGTGGTTCAGCAATTCCGTGTACTCGTGGATCTCTCCGCCGGTAATGGTCCTCAAGCCGGCGACAATATTGCCGCCGAGGCCGCGGCTTCTAACGATGAGGCCCCAGGTGAAGCCTTTTGTACTCGTAATACGATATCCCGGAACGTACGGGGTGCTAACTATGATAAGGTCATCTGCCATGATCGACACCAGTTAGTAAAGGGAATATAAAAATAAAGAAATTGTGGTCCTACGCCAGCTTTTCCTTCGCGTAGGCCACGGCGTTCCTCCACACCTGTATGCCGTCGCCCTCTTCCGGCAGTTTCTTGCCCTTGCGGCGGTATTCCTGGACGAGCCGGGCATAGTGCGGGTGGTTGGTGATGTGATTAAAAGCTTCGGGATGGGGCATGAGGCCGAATACCCGGCCGGTCTCATCGCATATGCCGGCAATTGAGTCCACGGAGCCGTTGGGGTTCATCGGGAACTGCATGCTGGGACGGTAGCTCTCGTCCGCGTACTGCATTACGACGTGGCCGTTCTTCAATAGCCTCTCCAGCACATTCGCGTCCCCCGGTATGAATTTGCCTTCACCGTGCCGGATGGGCAGGTACATCTTTTCCACGCCTTTCGTGAACACGCATTTCGAGGCCGGGTTGACTTTCAGGTATACCCAGGCGTCCCGGAATCCCTTATCGTTATAGAACACGGTCGTTGTCTGGGCCTTATAGTTCTCATCGAAGGCCGGCAGCAGGCCCATCTTCACCAGGATCTGGAAGCCGTTGCAGATGCCGATGATCAATTTACCGTCCTCGATGAACTTCTGGATGCCGTCCATTAGATGCCCTTTGGGCGTCGTCGCATAGAGCAGCTTGTTCGCGAACGCCTTACCGCTGCCAAGGTCATCCCCATAGGAGAAGCCGCCGGGGAAGTTCAGTATCTGGTAATCTTCTAGCCGGTAGCGCCCGTCGATGACGTCGTTGATGTGGGCGATGGTGGCCTCGGCGCCGGCAAGCTTATTGGCGTACGCCGTTTCCATCTCGCAGTTGATCCCGTATCCTGTTAATACTAAAGACTTAACGGCCATATTACCACCTCAGCGGATATTGCCAGGACTCTTTAAGCGCCCCGATAATAGTGTCGATTATCCGCATGCTCTTGAGGCCTCGCACCAGGAACCGGTCGTCTGACCGGACCGTGCCGATGGACTCGCAGTCGACGCCCTCCATTGCCTTCTTGAACGCCTTTTCGTTCTCCGGCGCCACGGTCACGACGAACCGGCCCGCCGACTCGGAGAAGAGCACCTGGGCGTCCTTATTGAGCCTTTCCTGCGGGACGCGGAGCAGGTCGATGTCCATTCCCAGCCCTCCGGCGAACGCCGTCTCGGCTAATGCCACGGCCAGGCCGCCGTCCGAGCAGTCGTGGCAGGATGCGACGAGGCCTGCATCGATGGCCTTAGAAAGCGCCTCATACGTCTTCTTGTTCACCGCCGCATCCACTTTAGGCACGTTGTTGCCGACGGCGCCGAGCCAGGCGTAGAACCTGGAGCCGCCCAGCTCATCCTTTGTCATGCCAACTGCGAAGACGACGTCTCCCGCAATCTTGGCGTCCATGGTGACGCACTTCCGGACGTCGGGAATAACGCCCGCGGCAGAGAAGAGCACGGTGGGCGGGATAGAGATCTTATACTCCTTCCCGTCCTCGCCCTTGAGCTTGTAATCGTTCTTCATGGAGTCCTTGCCTGAAATGCACGGCGTGCCATAGGCCGTAGTGTAATCGTACAGCGCCTTGTTCGCCCGCACGAGCTGGGCAAGCTTGTACTCGCCGTCCGGCGTTTTCTCCGGATCATATATGGGATCGCACCAGCAGAAGTTGTCGAGCAGGGCGATCTGCTTCAGGCTGCCGCCCACGGCAATGACGTTCCTGATGGCCTCGTCGATGGAGTTGGCCGTCATATGATAAGTATCGATGTCGCCGTAGAACGGGTTGATGCCGTTTGCCACGGCCAGCCCGTCCATCCTGTCCAGGAGCGGCCGTATTACGCCCGCGTCGCCCGGGCCGTCGTTGTCCCTGCCCGTGAGCGGCTTTATGACGGAGCCGCCCTGGACTTCGTGGTCATACTGCCGGATGACCCATTCCTTGCTGGCGATGTTCAGGTCCGACAGGACGCTCATCAGCGCGCCGGTCAGGCCTTCCTCCGGCAGCTCCGGCTCCTTATGCTTCGGGGCCTGCCACTTTGCCGTCAGGCTCATCTTCGGCAGGCCGTGGTGCAGAAAGTGCATGTCCAGGTAGGCGACGGTCTCGCCATCGTATAAAACGTGGAACTTGCCTGTGCTCGTGAATTTTCCCAGGACAGTGGCTTCGACGCCGCGCCGCTTGCACAGCGCCATGAAGGCGTCGAGCTTTTCCGGCGGAACGGCCAGGGTCATTCGCTCCTGTGCCTCGGATAGGAGTATTTCCCAGGGGTCGAGACCGTGGTACTTGAGGGGCGCTTTTTCGAGGTGCATCTCGCAGCCTCCGGACGATTCGGCGGTCTCGCCGACCGAAGATGATAAGCCTCCGGCGCCGTTGTCAGTAATGCACCGGTACAGGCCCATGTCCCGGGCCTCGAGCAGCATGTCGAGCATCTTCTTCTGCGTGATGGGGTCGCCGATCTGGACGGCCGTCGCGGGCGAGCCTTCATGTAGCTCTTCAGAAGAGAACGTGGCGCCGTGGATGCCGTCCTTGCCGATACGGCCGCCGGCCATGACGATGAGGTCCCCGTCGTTCGCCTTCTTATTCTCCGACGGCTGGCCGTTCACCTTCGCGGGCATGATGCCGATGGAGCCGCAGTAGACGAGCGGCTTGCCGCCATAGCGGTCGTCGAATAAAATAGCCCCGTTGATAGTGGGGATGCCGTTCTTGTTGCCGCCATCCTTGATGCCTCTTACAACGCCCTCCATGATGCGGCGTGGGTGGAAAATGCGGGGCGGCAGGCGGCCTTTATACTCGGGCGAGGCGAAGCAGAGGACGTCCGTGTGGGCGATGATCTTCGAGCCCATGCCCGTGCCGGACGGGTCCCTGTCGACGCCGACGATACCCGTTATAGCCCCGCCATACGGGTCCAGCGCGGACGGGCTGTTGTGCGTCTCGACCTTAAAAGCGATATTGTGATCGTCCGTGAACCTGATGACGCCGGCGTTATCCTTGAAGACGGACACGAGCCAGCCGGCGTTTTTCGCGATCTCGCTCGTGGAGCCCTGGACGTAAGTCTTGAAAAGGCTGTCGATGGTCTCCTTCCTGCCGTCCTCGTAATAGTCGATGGTGGCGTTGAAGATCTTATGCTTGCAGTGCTCGCTCCACGTCTGTGCGAGCGACTCGACCTCGACGTCGGTCGGCTTATCGCTCAGCCCCACTTTCTTACGGGCCTCCAATACAGAGGGCTCCTTAAAGTAGTCCCGGATGCGCCGCATCTCCTCCAGCGAGAGGGCGAGCGTGCCTTTCCGGCTGATCTCCTGTAGCTCCTTATCGCTGACGTCTAAATTGATCTCGCCGACATGAGGCTTGTGTGCGTCTTTCACCACCGGCACATACGGGTCGAACTTACCGTCCCACTCGTCCTTGCTGATGATGTTAAAGCGCTCGATGAGCTCGTTGCCGAGCATTTCCTTGCTAATGCGAATGGCCTGGATATGGTTGATCTTTCCGCTGATGAGGTACTGCGTGGAGGTGTGGACGGATTCGTCGGGCTTCAGCTTCCGGCCCAGCCTGTCCTCGATTGCCTCGCGTCCAGTCTTGCCTTCGTTATCCGTGACGCCCGGCCTGAAACCGACCTCGACCAGCCAGTCGAAGTTTGCGGCCAGCGGCCTGTCCAGCGAGTACTCCTGGACGATGGCGTCCGAGAACGGCCCCGCTGCAATGGCCTTCTTTTCCTCGTCCGTAAGGCTGGCGTTCACAGTGAAGACCTTGATAGTCCGGACACTGTCCGCCCCGATATTCAGGTTATTTTTAATGGCTTCCTTTACGCCCTCGCCCGCGGCGTCCCTGTACCCGGGCTTTAACGCGACCTCGATCCTGAACGGCATAATACCTCTAGGTTAACAATCGGTTGTCTAATCCTTAAGCTTATCCACGACACGGTGCCGTGGGCGTTATTGATGCTGAGATGTACCCTGCCATGGAATATATACCTTTTACAGGCACAAAAAGGCCCGGCTAGGGCACTTCGCTCTGCTTCGCGGGACAATAATTGCAAATCGAAAAGAGCACGTCCTTCTCCTTATCTCTGATGGGGCAATAGAAGCCTTCGGGGCGGCGCTCCACGCGGAAGCCGCCGGGGAACGGCATGCCCACGGGATGGCCGGGCTCGTCAAGGACGAAGATCGTAAAGCAGCTCACCAGATGATAATAGCCGCCATAGTACGAATCCCCGAGATGACCGTCACCGCCGCTCTCGACCATGGCGCAGTACTCCAGGAACGTCTTCTGGTCCTTGATATCCTCTTTAATATTTTTTATGGAGCCTTCGCCGTACATGCGCATGAGCTTAAAATAGCTGCCGAACAGCTGCTCGGTAAAGTATGGGTGTATCATCTCACTGTAGGGCGAAGGCAGCTTATTTATCTCGTTCTCCACGAAGGCGCTGACCTTCTGGAGGTCGAATATGCTCAGGCGGCCCAGCTCGACGGCAAGCGCTTCTGCCAGCTCGTTTTTCTTTCTTATATCCTTAAAGCGACTGAATACCTCGCGTGTGCGCTCGGCCGGGTACACCTGCTCCATGATATGAGCCATGTAATCGCCGGATTTATTTATATTCATCGTGCAGATATGAGCCGGATGGCGTTGGCCGGGCTGGCCTCCGGGTCCCAGCGGTCGGCTTTGTCGAGGATGAAGACGTGGTCCGAAATGTAGTCTATGCCGCCCGCGCTATCGTTGCCCACGACGATCGTGAAAATACGGTTGCCATGGCTTCTTTTCATTTCCTCTACGCTCATTATGATATGCTCGTCGTTCACAACGGACAGGCCGTCCGTAATGAAGAGTATATCGGCGTTCATGTATCGCTTCTTTCGCAGGGCTTCCACCCCCTCCCGGAGCGCGGTGTTAAAGTCGGTGCCTCCCTCGAACGTATAGTTGAGAAAATCCAAAAACTCGGAGGCCATCTTCTTCGTGTCCGTCAGCTCGATATCCTTCGTCTGCCCTGCCGACGAGAACAAATAGACCTTGACGTCTCTGCCCTCCTTCAGCATGCGCCGGACCAGGGCCAGGATTATGGACTTTGCCACGATCTCCGGGCCGCCATGCATGGAGCCCGACGTGTCTACCATCGCCACCATGGGGCCGCGTCTTTTTTTAGGGCCGTCGGCAAGATTCAGTCCTTTCAGCTCATAGGTTAACAGCTTTTTCTCAATCCAATTAGCGAAAAAAAGATTTCTTAGCGTTTCATCCTGTAGCTTGACGCTTTCTACCGGGAGCATGTGCTGGATATCGCCCGAAGTCGTGACAGAGTAAAGCTCGGAATGGCTGTAGCTGGCCATCGACTGGCGCCTGGCGCCGTATTCCATCTCGATACGGCCGATGAGGTCCAGTATCTTTTTCAGGTCATCGTTGCGCTCCACGATCTTCGAATACTTATGGAGATTGGCGAAATAGGTGCGGTGAAGCTCGAGCATGGAGCGGTCCCAGCCCCGGCCCGGATATAACAGCGTGAGCATCTCCAGCGACTCGAGGTGGCCCTCGATCTCGCTCACCTGCCCCATGATACGGGCCATGAGTACGTCCCTGGATACGATATCAAGGAATCGCCTCGATGCCCGGCCCTCCTCAAAGCGGCCTATAAGCTCCGGCATCCGGCTCACTTCTTTCTTTGAAATGGCCTCGGCTGTCGGCCTTTCTCCTCCGGCTCTCCGCTGCCACAGCTCCAGCGTGCTTTCCAGGATCGCCTGAAAACGTTCCAAATATGGCAACAGCTCGCTCGATAATATATCTTTTATGGCGGGCTCGAACCGCCCGAAATCCTCGAGGAGGTCGAACACTTCCGTCAGCAGGATGCGGAGTATGATGAGCGCAGAAATACGGCTTGCAGACGCCAGTTCCTTTAGCCGGGCCCATTCGTCCGAGCTCTTTAACGCGATCAATAACAGGTAAAATATGCCAAACCGGTCGATGAAGCGGCCGACATCCTTGACCTCGTAGTCCTCTCCCAGCGCGATCTCCCGGTAGAGCACATGGGCGATATCCTCCCGGTTCTTTCTCGGGATATTCCTGGGCAGCGCGATAGTCTCCCTGATCTCCTCGTCGTCCAGGAGCGCGTCGAACGATCCGAATTCGCTCATCTATAGAGGCTTTCATCCCGCAGTAATATGCGCTCCCCACGCTTATATTACTATAAGGAAATATTTTTTAACTTTACCGGATATTTTGAATTTAATCTTATGGGAGTAGTTTTTGTGGGAAAAACGCAGGTTCCTTTAGCTACTATAGACCTTTCCTGTCCCCATTGTAATAAAAACAACCCGATATCGTTCACCCAGGAAGTGGATACTCTTCCGCTTGTAAAGCTGGCCGTCGGCGAAAAGGTCGTGGGGAAATGCAGTTCCTGCGGATTTACTTTTGACTACAAGAATAAGGACATGATCTACAGGTACATGGACAAGAACAAGCTCCCCTATAAAAGGGCCGACGTGGGCCGGAATCGTCTTTTCATCATCGCCCCGGCAATGATCGTTATCGTGCTGGCCATAGTCTCGGCCGTTTTCATATTTCACGTTCAGCCGCCGGAGCAAGTCAATATGATTATAGTGAACGGCTCTAACGCGTCCGCCGTTCCAGCCTCCAGTGCCACCGCGATAAAGCCCACTGTCACGCCCGTTCCGCCATCGCCTGTCGTCGTCAACGGGACGGACCGGTACGATATTGGCCGGGGTAAATACTACCTGCCCGTCAGCCTGAAAGCCGGAAATAATCCGGCCGACCTCCAGCAAATGACCGTGACGGTCCGCATGAATAACCAGACGATAACGCCGAACGCCTGGGAATATTCCGGGGACTCCTGCCTGTGGAAGGTCCACAACCTCTCCGGCTCGCTGCTCGGCCGTAACGATTCGGCCACCATCATCGTGGACGTGAGCCATTATAACTTCGAGAACGGGAGCGTCATCTATCTCGATTTCAGGCTTCCCGGGTATCAGCCGCTTACGACGAATTTCATCATGAGCCGGAACGGCTCCGTCATCCTGCTGCCGCCCGTGATCTATACGGGCGAGTACGACTACGTCTCGGGAAAGATGGTCGACCTCAACGATACGAACATCGTGAAGGTGTCAGGGCGCGTCATCGTCAATAAATGGCCGGCGACCAACATCGCGGTAAGCTTTTATGATAATTATACGACGAATACAGTCACCTCCGTCGAGGACGGCTACTATACGATCGTCCTGAAGAAGAACCAGACTTATCGATTGAAGGTCTGGTCCACGGCGTACGGTACCATCATGCAGGATAGCACCCCCAGGATCTTCGTAAACGATACCATACTGGATATCAAGCTGACCACCTAGTCATCTTATTTTTAATAATTATGCTTTCTTAAAATGAAAAATGACAAAGGATATCAACGTGTAAATGCAACTAAGTGGCGGAGTTTTGTTATTGGTTGAGCTTACGCCCCTGCTCGACGCCCCGGCGCTCGTGGTCAGGAACGAGGACACGTCGCTGGTCATCGCGGACGTCCACCTGGGCATCGAGTACGACCTGTACCACAGCGGCATCAACATTCCGTCGCAGATAGCAGGGCGCATGGATCGCATCAAGGGCTATATCGGCCAGGCAAATCCCGACCGCATCATTCTTTTAGGCGATATCAAGCATAATGTACCACGGACATCTTTTCAGGAAGTGGACGAGGTGCCGATGTTCCTGAGCGAGCTGGCGAAAAGCGCCATCGTCGATATCATACCGGGCAATCATGACGGAAACATCGAGAAGCTCATTCCCCGCAATCCGGATATTAATCTTCACGACTCCAGGGGCGCCGTAATTGACGGTGTGGCCTATTTCCACGGGCACACCTGGCCCGGCCCCTCGCTCTTGAAGTGCAAGCACTGGGTCATATCGCACAACCACCCGACCGTGAAGCTCACGGACAACGTCGGCCATACCATCACCAGGCAGGCCTGGATCAAGGCGAAGCTCGACGAGAGTGTCGTCAGGGCGAACTATAAGCCGGAGGAATTCGAGTGGTCGGACCCCGAGATATATATTGTGCCCTCGTTCAACGAATTATGTGGCGGCATCGCCTTCAACGAGTCATGGCACGACGACCTGCTGGGGCCGCTCTTTACATCGCGCGCCATCCGCCTCGAGGAAGCCCAGGTCTATTTGCTGGACGGCACCTTCATGGGCACCATCGATAACCTGCGGAAATACTCCCGCGAGAAATTTAAGGTGCCGACCGATAAGTCCCGGAAATACCGGCGCCGGAAGCATTACCGGCCTTAATCAATATAAATCAAATATATATGATACAGAGAGATATGCACTATTTTCACGACCAGGGCCGGTAGTTCCGTGCAACATCAGAGAGCACCTTTATCAGGTTATCTTTCGCCACTGCCCAGGAAGGCTCATCAAAATCTTCACGCTCTTCAAAATATGCCTTCGTATGCTCAAAGCTCAAGTCCCTTTTCGCCATAAGCTCATGGTCGGTTTTCAGCGGCTCATCTGAGTCGGGCAGCGAGAGTATGGCGCAGCTCTGGATGGCCCGGACACTTTTTTTCAGGATGGTCACGGGCAGCAGCGAGGACTCGGGGAATACGCGGCAGCCGATGGGCTTAATATTGTGGATGCCGCACAGCTTATCCTTCAGGAATGGGCAACCCTCGGGGGCAAGGATAACGGGATAGCGGAAGCCGCCGGGCGTATCGACAACGGCACAATAGCGATTAAAGAATTCTACGGGGCTCATTCCCAGGCCGGCGCTGATCGTCTCGATGTCCAGCAGGGACACCGCATAATACGGGTCGCGTTTACAGCATAGGCCGCAGCATGCGCATTCGAAGTCGGGCATTACCTATCAACAGGACTAGTCGCTATTATTATAAAACGATTACCGGCCCCTGCAAAATGCCCGCCTAAATGTATTATACCTTCGCTATTAACACAGTATCTGGGTGTTGTGGATGCTTCCAATTTGCGAGGGCGAATTAATCGAGACCATTGAGAAGGTGAGCCCATCGGTGGTCAACATCAATACAGTCAGGCTCGTGCACGACTACTATATGAACGTCGTCCCGCTACGGGGAATGGGGTCGGGCGTCATCATCGAGCCGAATGGTCTGATCCTCACTAATAACCACATCGTCGAGCAGTCCGAAAGCATCGAGGTGACCATGTTCGACGGGCGTAAGTTCCCGGGAAAGCTCATTGGCACGGACCGGCTGACGGACATCGCGGTCGTAAAGATCGAGGGGGATGGCCTGCCGGCCGCCACGCTGGGCGACTCGGACAATGTCCGGGTTGGGCAGATGGCCATCGCCATCGGCAATCCGTTCGGCTTCTTCCTGCAGGGCCCCACCATCACGGTGGGCGTCATCAGCGCCCTCAAGCGGACCATCCAGGCCGAGCAGGGAGTTTATGAAAATCTCATCCAGACGGACGCCCACATCAATCCCGGAAACAGCGGAGGCCCCCTGGTCAACATCCGGGGCGAGGTCATCGGCATCAACTCCGCCAACATTCCGTTCGCCCAGGGCATCGGCTTCTCGATCCCCATATCGTCGGCCAGTCACATCGTCGACGAGCTGATACAGCATGGAAAAGTCATCCGGCCCTGGCTGGGCATCCTCGGCGTGGGCATCAACGAGCAGATCGCCCAGTACTATCAATTGCCGGCCGATAAGGGGATATTAGTCACCCGGGTCTTCGAGAGCAGCCCGGCCTTTAAGGCGGGCATCGCCCCGGGGGACCTCATCGTCGCGGCGGACCACAAGGATATCAAGGATATGAGCGAGCTCACGCACGAGCTGCGGGAGAAAAAAGTAGGGGACAGTATGTCGATTAAGGTGCGCCGGGGACCGCAGGTCGGGGACATCGACATGAAGCTCGCAGAAAGCCCATCTTAAAAATAGTTGCTGTGTGGAATAAAAGCTGTGTATGTCTGGATGAAAACCGTTACAGCAAAAATAGTATGGCCGGGCCAGGGCCCGGCATCTCTTTTATCGATATTCGTTATACTTGAGCGGGTTCCACTGGATCTTCTTATGGTCCAGGCCCTTCGAGTTCATGCTTTCGTAAATGTACTTTGCCGCCTCGAGCTCTTTTTCCGCCTCGTCCTTGCTCTGGAACATCCTGTTGTCCGCGTTCGGGTCCGCCGCAGCGGCTTTCTCTTCGAGCGCTTTGATCACGTGGCTCTGGCAGTCACGGCAGTACTCGTTCGCCTCAGTGATCCACTGGGCGGCCATATCCCGGTTGACGTCATAATGTAGCTCCGTATCGTGGGCGATGTCCCGCAGGATGCGGTCGGAGTTCTCCCGGACGTCCATCAGGGCGCGCTCGACATCCTCCAGCCCGAGGTCTTCCCAGCTCAGGGGCTTTTCGCGCAACTTGCCGCCGAGCCTCTTGGCTACGAGGTAGAAGGGGAACATTTTTTTTACGATTGAGCCGACAGGATAGACCGAGGTGCCGTTCTCGTCAAGGCCTTTCGGCTGGATACCCTGCATCGCGATGCGCGCCACCTCCGGCCGGACGATCTCCTTTGGCGGCGTATAGCCGTAGCGCATCAATTCCCTTATCGCGGTGCCGCTGATGGCGATGCGGTATTGCTTGCCGTGCGGACAGGTATTCTCCGTCGCCGTCGTGCCGCACCGGGCGCAATAGAATACTTCACTAAAAGACATCAGCTCGATGCCCAGCTCTTTCGAGCCGCCCTCGTAGAGCCGGTCGAAGATGGTCTGGCACTCGTAGTCGCCGTAATAGCTCCCGACGCCGGCATGGTCCCGGCCGATGGCGAAGTGAGTGGCTCCGAAGTTACGGGATACGATGGCGTGCAGGATGGCTTCCCTCGGGCCGGCGAAGATGTACGTGACCCTGAGGGGATTCATCAACACGCGCTCGCGCTGATAATATTTATTGAGCAGCGTCTCGTAGGCCTGGATACGGTATTCGGACCGGATGTACTCGGGCTTTGCTAATTGTACGAGTGGCTGGATGAGCAGCATGTCGTTATTTTCGAGCGCCGTCCTGTGGATGTGCTCGTGGCCCCGGTGGACCGGGTTCGCGCCGGTGATGAAGCCCACGACGGTGCGGGCGCCTTTCTTGTTGTAGAAATAATCGATACATTCCTCGGGCGTGCGCCGGTACTTTTCGAAGGCCCCCCAGTGAGGCCGGTTGATAAGCTCGACCTTGCCGGCAAGCGACCTGTCGCCCATGCGCTCGTAGATGCTACGGACGCCCGGATGGCGCTTGTCGGTGGTGCCGAACACGCACTGCGCTCGCTCTTCCCGGTCATACTCGAAGACTTCCTCGGTAATGATCCGGGCGACGGGCTCTTTATTGCGGTTAATAAGCGTCGCTACGTCGCCCTTTTTCAGGCCTTTGAGCACGTTCTGGTTCCTTTCGCCCGCCACCGCGAAGGACAGCGGAGTCGGCCACGGTGTGCCATCGGCAAGCCGTCCGGAATACAGGACCGAGCCATAGTCCTCGGCGTTCATGAAGCCGGTACAGGGGCTCAGCGCCCCGGTGGCTATCATCTCGACCGTGATCCAGGCCTCGTCGTCGACCATGACGGTGTTGGAGTTACGCGCCAGGCTTTCGGCCGCCTCTTCCAGCGCCGTCTCCTTTGCCTTACCCGTAAGGACTGTGTTTGTGAGCTTTACCTGTGGCCTACTCATGATATGCTCTCCTTGAATTTATTATCTCTATAATTAATCATTATAGATTTTTCTAAACAATTAATAGGATTTATGATATTTATAGCTATTGCACGATAATCGTCGAATGTAGAGGGCATGTTATACGCGATGCGCATTGATGCTCGCCGGTAGTAATGGCGGTTTGCCCCGAAAATAGCGGCTCCTCCCGAAAATAGTGATGGATTTACCGTTACTGTGAGCGCTTTCTTACCGAGCCTTCGCCAAAATGATATTCGTACCGCTTTCCTGCAGCCTCGAGCACGACACGATACCCTTCAGTGAGCATCTGGGCGTATACCATTCCAGGCTTCGGCATCCCGAGGCTGGCATCGGGCCATGTCATCTCCCGGCTCTCGGCCACAATAATATTGCCTGGCTGTATGCCCAGCTTCGCCGCCAGATCCTTTACTGCATACTCCGCGGCCTCCGCCGCACTCGAGACATTCACGCTCATCGGATCAGAGGTTCGTTTTAATGATACATAAACGTGATGCAGGGGCTCACCACGGCGGCACGGAGGCACCACGGAGG
>NZ_DATJPM010000045.1 GCF_035506375.1 Methanocella sp. | reverse complement strand
CGAAAGGACTCAGCGCTTCAATGTCTATGCCCAGCCCCGCCTGGGCCGGTTCAGGCTTCTGAGCGAATCCCAATAAACAACTTTGAAAAATCTGCTGCGTTGAATATTGATAGGTCATTGTTTAGCAAGTAGTCTTATTTTCATCGTTTGCGTAATAGCCAAATTTATCGATAGTTTCCGATTATCTTTTTCAATTTTTATGCTTTGTTGAATATGCCCTTTTAAGTCTCGGAGTGTACGAAGGACACTATTTTTCACCACAAAGGCACGAAGAGCACGGAGGCCCACAAAGACTTTTTTATAATTAAGAGACAAAGGACACAGAGAATGCTTTTTGAGCTTATAAGATACAGGATATGAAGGCGCAGGGGCAAAAAGTGCTCTCGTTCATTCCACTGTGTCTTTGTATCCTTCGTGCCCTGACAGCCAATGAACCGGCTTTGTGTACTTTGTAACTTAATCTAAAAAGAAAACTTTGTGAGCCTCCGTGCTCTTCGTGCCTTCGTGATGAAAAATAGTGCCCTCCGTGCCCTTAAAAAGCTTAAAATACGGGAGTAATTCAACACAGCAAAAATATTTAATAATGTCTTCGTGTCACTTCAGGCCAGCTTCGAGTAGCTTCGTGGCTGAAAACGTCTTTGTGATTCTTTATTGGTTTAGAGCTCCTTGAGCTTTTTTACGGCCTCGGCGACGCAGGCGTCGAGCACCTTATCCGCGTCCACTTTGCCCCTGACGACGAGCCCCGCGGCGGCCGCGTGGCCGCCGCCGCTGCCGCCGAACTTTTTACCGACGTCGTTGAGCAGCACGGCGATGTCCAGGGCAACGCCTTTTTTGACGCGGCCGGAGACGCGCACCTCCCGGCCGAGATCCGAGCCCACGAAGGCCACGTCAGCCCCGATGGCCACGAGCGAAGCTGCCGACTGGGCGCCGAAGGAGCTGACCATGGAGGTGACGACCAGGTGGTCGCCTTCCCGGATCATGGTCATCCGTGACGCCGCCTTGAGCGTGGCAATGCGGCAGGAGATGTCTCCGGGCACCTGGGTCAGGAAGTCAAGCACGTCGGAGAACTGGATGCCGCCGTCCTCGAGCAGCCGGGCGGCGACCTCGAACGAGTGCGGGGGCGCGTAGCGGAAGTGGCCCGTATCGGTCACGATGGCCAGCAGGAGGGCGAAAGCCAGGTCAGCGTCGATGGGATGGCCACTCTTTTCGTAAATGTCGTGGACGATCTCTGCAGTGGCGGATGCTTTTCTTATGAGCGAGAACTGGCACGTGCCCGCGAGGTCTCCCGGCTCGTGGTGGTCGATAACGGCGCATTTTTCCAGCGTCCGGTAGCCCGTCTGGACGAGGCTGGAGGTATCCACGACCACGGTGATGCCATATTTAGACGGGTCGGGGTCGATGACGGCGGCGACTTTCAAACGATCGGAGAGCATTTCGGCCATGGTGCTGAGGCTGTCCTGGACGCCCACCGTGCCGCCGAAAATATGCGCGAGCGCGTACGCGCTCCCGAACGAGTCGACGTCCGCGTTCTTATGGCATAAGAACAGTATGTTCTCGTACTTCTCCAATTCGTCGTAGAATGCCTTCTCGTCCATTCAATACCTCAGCATGTCCAGCGGTATGCGGCCGTCATGAACGGCCGAGGCGACGATGGCGCCGGAGGCGCCGCACGTCTCCAGCAACTCTAAATCCTCGACGCCCCTCACGCCGCCTCCCAGGATTATAGCGTGCTTGCTGGCCGATACGGCCGAAGTGACGAACTGCGCGTCGACGCCCGCGCCCGAGCCCACGCGGCCGACGTCGAGCAGGATGACCGCGCCGATCTCGAACCGGTTGAGCAGCTTCAGCACTTGCATGGGCCCGGCCTGGAAGGCGGGGTCCTGGCCCATCATCTTCCCGTTCTTCATGTCCAGGCTGACTATGGCCCGGGGACCCTGGCAGCGCTCGATAACGTCCAGCGGCGCCGTCTCGGTGCCGACTACGACCGAGCCGGAAACGCTTCCGGCCAGGTCGAAGTCCGCGACGCTCGAAACCCCGATGTCCGCCATGGTACGGGTCATGCCTGAAAGGGTTTTTATGGCCGCTAAGTTGTCCCCCACGCCCATGATACGGTCCAGGTCGGCTATATAAGTCTCCTTCGGCTGTATTTTCGCGATAACATCGAGGGGGCCCGACGTGTCGACGACCAGGCTCGACCGATCGATGGGGCCATACTTGTCCCTTTCCCCGCGGACCCCTTTGACCACGATGCCGCCCTTCAGGTCACACGCCAGTATGCAGCGCATATCTCATACATATCGCTCAATTTATTTAGACCTTAGCAGAGGCGCTTTTGGCCGTTAAGCCGGTCGCTCATAAGGATGTTTTTTTATAAATAGATGGATATCGCATAATAAAATTGATGCCTTCGAGCCGGGACGACACCCTCAGGCGTTTCCGTTCTTACTATAAGTTCGCAATATCCGCTGCCTTAGTGGCGTTTCTGCTGCTGGCGCCCGCTGCGGGCATATGCGCCGGGGGCGATACAGTCCGTGTGACGTACATCTATAGCCCTTTGTGTTCCATATGCGAGCATTCCGGCCCGACGATACGGGCGGCGGTGAACGATTCCATGAGAGCTGGCATCGACGTGCGGTACGCCGAGTATTCCGTCAGCTCGGCGGAAGGCCGGGGCTACATGGAGCGATACGGCCTCGGCTCGGTGCCGGCGGTCATTGTCGGCGACATGGTCATCGGGCCGAAAGAGTTCGGCGGCGATGCGAAAAAACTCGAGAGCCGGCTAAAGCATTCAATCTATGACGCCAGCCACTATAAAAGGCCGGTATCCCTGGAACGGAAGATATTGAAAAATGACGAAAACGGTACCGTGAGCGTGGTCACCTGCGCGGTCAACACGGGCGACGAGCCGGTCTACGCTAGCGTACAGGGCGGTACCTGCGAGGGCGTCAGGGTCATCCGGGGCGAGACCGCGTGGGAAGGCTGGCTGATGCCTGGCGAGAAGAGGTATACGGCATATGAGGCCGATATCGTCCGGGATATCCGTTCGCTGCCGCCGCAGACGATGACCTACCGGGACTCGCTGGGAGACCATATTCTTACCGGACAGGAGACCCGCGTGTTCATCCTGAAAAAGCTGTCCTTCGTCGCCGTATTCCTGGCAGGCCTCGTCGCTGGCTTCAACCCGTGCCTGCTCGCGGTCATGGCCTTCGTGTCGGCCATGGCGCTATCCCTGAAGGGCCGGCGGCTGGACATCATATTTAACCTGCTCGCATTCTCCACGGGGCTGCTTTGTGTCTATTTATTAATGGGCATCGGCTTCCTGGGCCTAATCGAGGCCGTTCCGGCTGTCACTGTATTCCTGAAGACCGGCATCGTCATACTGCTGGCCAGCCTGGCCGCCTTCGCCTTCTACGAGGCCTGGCAGGTGAGAAAGAGCGCGGACCGGGGCTCGCTGTTCAGGGCTTTTGTGGACCGCTACAGGCCCGTCTATAAGAAGTATTGCCTGGCCGCCAACTTCGGGCTCGGCGGGGCGTTCGGCCTCATCAAGATGCCCTGCGTGGGCGGGATTTACGTAGGCATCCTGGGCGCCATCGCGGGGTCGGAAGAGGTTGGCCGGGGATTCCTGTTTTTAGCGGCCTATAACCTGGGCGTCGTGTTGCCGGTGCTGGCGCTGGGAGCGCTGCTGGTGCTGGGCCTGAGCCCGGAACAGGTGGACAGTCTGCGAAAAAAGCACCGCTGTGCCCTCAAGCTCGCCACGGGCCTGATCCTGGCCGCCATGGCCGCAGGGTTCATGCTCAACGTCATTTAAGCCGGACATTCGGTAAGCTGTCGGCCGGTTACAAAGGTTTATTTACCTTCGCGCCAATGTACCACGGAGGTTGGGATATGTTAAAACTGTTAGTGTCTATTGCCCTTGTGCTTGCCGTTTTGTCTATAACGGGCTGCTGCTGCTGTAGCGGTAGCGGTTACAGCGGGTACTATTCGACGGTGAGCCACGAACAGACGGACCCGTGCTGCGCTTTCGATACCCCATGCGACTGCTCGTCATCGGCCCCTGACGGCTCCTGTGCCTGCGGGGAGTAGGCCGATTTTTCCATCAGGCTTGTTTTTTATTAGCTTTAACTTCTAGATATTATTAAATGATAATTTCAGAACGCTTTAGAAATCTTTATATATCTACAAGATTTACTTGATGTTAAGATAATATGGATATGCCTTACCTGCTGGACATACTGGGCAACGAGAACCGCCGGAACATCCTGACGCTTCTCTCCTACCGGCCCTGCTATGTCACGGAGATCTCGGAAGAGCTGGGCGTCGCCCCGAAGGCCATCATCGACCACCTTAAAATATTAGAGTCGGCGGGCCTGGTGGTGAGCTACCACGACGAGCAGGGGCGCAAGTACTATGAGATCGCCAATAACGTGCGCATCGAGGTGTCCATCTCCCCGCTCATGTTCGAGGTGAACGTGAGCCGCATAGAGGCGGGCGCCGAGGAGCAGAAGGTTCTCAAGGAGCGCTATGCCGTCGACAGCGAGGCGGCCATGGCACTGCGGCAGATGTCGGACGAGCTCCAGAGGCTCGGCCGGTCCTCAGCCGAATTGAGAGAGGCCCAGAAGGCCGTGCAGGGAAGCATATCGGAAGTCACGGGCATGTGCATCGAGCTGATCAACCGGCTGGCTGCCGACCAGATAGAGGCCGAAATCCTTTATCTGCTGGTCCGCGGCCCGGCGAGCTACGAGGAGCTCACGGGCAAGCTCAACATCCCCGGCGAGGAGATGAGGGGCGAGCTGGCGAGGCTTATGAAAAAGGGCCTGGTGACATACATGAAAGGATCATGGAGTATCAAATGACAGAGGTGACCATATAATATGGCTGACAAAAATGAAGTGACGCTGCGGGTACAGGAGGCCTATCACAGGGACGTGGGCAGGGGCATCGCCCGCATCGACATGGAGACTATGAAGAAGCTCGGCATGGTGAGCGGCGACATCATCGAGATCGAGGGCAAAGGCGCTGCCTCGTACGCGGTCGTATGGCCAGGCTATCCGAGCGAGGAAGGCAAGGGAGTAATACTCATCGATGGCAACACCAGGGCGAACGCCAAGGTCGGCATCGATGACCGCGTTAAGGTAAGGAAGATCCAGGCAAAGCCCGCGGAGAGGATCACGCTCGCCCCCACGCAGCCCATCCGCATCACGGGCGGCGAATATTACCTTCTTAAGCTGCTGGAAGGCCGGCCCATTTCTAAGGGCCAGACGATACGCGTGGAAATGCTCGGCAGCCCCATGCAGTTCATCGTGACGTCAACCCGGCCCGCCGGAGCGGTCATCGCCGACAGGCGCACGGAGATCACGATCAGCGAGAAGCCCGCGGCCGAGAAGCCGGAGAAAGTGCCGCGGCTGACCTACGAGGACATCGGCGGCCTGAAGAGGGAGATCGGCCTGGTCAGGGAGATGATCGAGCTGCCGCTGAGGCATCCCGAGCTGTTCCAGAAGCTGGGCATCGACCCGCCGAAGGGCGTGCTGCTCTACGGCCCGCCGGGCACCGGCAAGACCATGATCGCCAAAGCCGTGGCCAGCGAGACCGACGCGAATTTCATCAGCATCAGCGGCCCGGAGATCATGTCCAAATACTACGGCGAGTCCGAGAAGCAGCTGCGCGACATCTTCAAGGAGGCCGAGGACAACGCCCCCTCCATCATATTCATCGACGAGATCGACTCGATAGCGCCGAGGCGTGAGGAAGTGACCGGCGAAGTGGAAAGGCGTGTCGTGGCCCAGCTGCTGGCCCTTATGGACGGCCTGCAGGCCCGGGGCCAGGTCATCGTCGTGGCCGCGACGAACCGGCCCAATGCCGTGGACCCGGCGCTACGCCGCGGCGGCCGGTTCGACCGGGAAATAGAGATCGGCGTGCCGGACAAGAACGGCCGGCTGGAGATCCTGCACGTCCACACGCGGGGCATGCCCATGGCCGGGGACGTTGACCTGGAGAAGCTGGCGAGCGTGACCCACGGCTTCGTGGGCGCCGACCTGGCGTCGCTCGCCAAGGAGGCGGCGATGCACGCCCTCAGGACCATCCTGCCGGAGATCGACATCGATAAGGAGATCCCGCAGGAGGTCATGGACAAGCTGCAGATAAAGATGGACGACTTCGAGGACGCCCTGAAGAACATCGAGCCCTCGGCCATGAGGGAAGTGTTCGTCGAGGTGCCGAATGTGCACTGGTCCGACATCGGCGGCCTGGAGAGCGTCAAGCAGGAGCTGAGAGAGACCGTGGAGTGGCCCCTGAAGTATAAGGACGTCTTCGATATCACCCACACCAATGCCCCCAAGGGCATACTGGTCTTCGGCCCGCCCGGGACGGGCAAGACGCTGCTCGCGAAGGCGGTGGCCAACGAGTCGGAGGCCAACTTCATAAGCGTGAAGGGCCCTGAAGTCCTGTCGAAGTGGGTCGGGGAGTCCGAGAAGGCCGTGCGCGAAACGTTCCGCCGTGCCAGGCAGAGCGCGCCCACGATCATCTTCTTCGACGAGATCGACGCCATCGCCCCGACGAGAGGGGCGAGCTTCGACTCCCACGTGACGGAGAGGGTCGTGAGCCAGCTGCTGACGGAGCTGGACGGGCTCGAGGAGCTCCGCAGCGTCGTCGTGCTGGCGGCCACGAACCGGCCGGACATGGTGGACACGGCGCTGCTGAGGCCGGGCCGCCTGGACAGGCTTCTGTACATCCCGCCCCCCGACGAGAAGTCCCGGGTCGAGATCTTCAGGATCCACACCGTGGGCAAGCCCCTGGGCCCGGACGTCGACTTCCAGGCCCTCGCGAAGTGCACGCCCGAATACGTGGGCGCCGACATCGAGGCCGTTTGCCGCGAGGCGTCCATGATGGCCATTCGCGATTACATCAACGGCAGCATGTCGCCCGAGGAAGCGAAGGCGAAGGCCGTCGACATCAGGATCGGCATGAAGCACTTCGACGCCGCGCTGAAAAAGATCAAGCCTTCGGCGTCGAGGGAGAGCATGAAGCAGTACGAGCGCCTCGCGGAGAACTTCGCCCGGCAGGTCACCACCATCGAGGAGGAGGCCGGGCAGGAGCCCGCGAAGGCCGAGAGTAAGAAGGAAGAGAAGGAAAAGAAGGAAAAGAAGCCGGCCGAAGTGAGGACGGCTTCCTAAAAAATCTGACATTGGAGGATCACTTATGGTAAGGAGAAGAAACCCATTCGACCTGTTCGGCGATTTCGACGAGATGTTCGAGGAGATGCTGAAGGAGTTCGAGAACATGGAGCCGGGCGAGCACATGGGAGGCCCGTTCTTCTACGGTTTCTCGATAAACCAGCGGCCGGGCGAGGAGCCCGAGGTCCGCGAGTTCGGCAATATCCGCCCTGAGGGCGGCAAGATCGAGATCGGCGAGCGCAAGCCCCTTGTGGACGTGTTCGACAACGGCAAGACCGTGCAGATCGTCGCCGAGATGCCCGGCATCGAGAAAGAGGACGTGGAGCTGAACGCCGAGGGCCGCGAGCTTGAGATCAAGGCCTCTCACGGCGAGCGGAAGTACCACGAGTTCGTGGAGCTTCCGGCGGACGTGGACATCGAATCGGCGAAGGCATCCTACAAGAACGGCGTGCTCGACATTACCCTGAATAAGGTGCAGAGGCCGAACAAGCGGAAAAAGATTAACGTAGAATAAGCCGGATTTGCCCGGCTTACTTTTTTTATAGTCAAACCCGCCGCTCGAATTGGCATCAGCCAATAGAAAGGTTAAGCTGCGCGAAGACTGTTTCAGCCACGAAGCAACTCTAAGCTGGCTCTAAGTTCTCAAAGACTTATTAAAAATATTTATTAATGTCTTCGTGTAGCTTCAGGCCCGCTTAGAGTTCCTTCGTGGCTGAAACGGGCTTCGTGCGCTCTTTATAGGCTTTGAGGGGCTTGATCAGATGGTCGTGAGGATGGCGGCGATGATGGTCCCGATGACGCCCGTGACGATTATGCCGTCGAAGGTGCCAGCACCGCCGATGCTCACGAAGTCAGAGCCGATGCTGCGAATACTGCCTAAGTGCAGGATGTCCGCGCCGAGGAGGGTGCCGAACACGCCCGAGGCGAATGTCATGCGGGCCAGGTCCGCGAAGCCGTTGCCTGCGATGGAGAGCGCTGCCAGCGAGGCGCCCACGGACAGGAAGGGCGGCACGAACGTGGGCACCGTGATGCCGACGCTCCGCACGGGGCGGGCGAAGTAATACACGCCCAACGTCACGATGAGCGTGGTCATCAGTAACTCCTTAAGAGGGAGGTGAAGCGCAAAATAGGTGCTCAGGGCGACGGGGATGATGCAGCCGCCCACGTTTACGGAGACCACTGTGCGGTGGCCCTGCCACTGGGGGATCTTATAACGGGCGCCCGGGTAGGGCATCATCGGTGGCTCCGTGCCGCCGGGGCTCTTGAACTCGTATACGGGTATATTGATCAGGCCGCCCAGAAGTATTGCCATGTAGATGGCCAGCGCCGCCAGCGGCGACAGCCCCAGCGCGCTTCCCACGACGTCCGCGGCGGCCAGGCCGGCCAGCGCAATGACAGCGAGCAGGATGAACGGCAGAAGTAACAATAATATAAAAAAAGGTAGCGCCAGTGGGAAAGTAAAGTATCTCATGCCAGCGTTTTTTATCTACGTGGTAGACGCTTTCTTGTCCACGACGATGTAATCCTTGACGGCCCTGACGGCGGAGAATGGCACGAGAACGAAGCCGTCCTCGGTCCGGTAGTTCTCCACGTTGAGCGTCATGTCCGGGCGGACCATTAAGTCGACCAGGTCGCCCGTCCTCATGTCACAGGTTATGTTGTATAAAATGCCCATGTCGGACCCGTCGGTCCCCATGATCTTCTTGTTGGAAAGCTTTTTTGCCATCACTTTAACCATTGCAAATCCCTCTCATCCATCTCCTACCCCTTCAAGGGGTAGCCCATAAATGGAATATCAATAGTTATACCGCGGTACCCTTTAATAAAATTTCTCGTCCTAGGAGGAAAAAAAAGGCCAGTACGTTTTTATACATACTGGTCCGTCGCGAATACCTTCTGGATCTCCTTGGACACGCCGCCCTTGAAGTTATCCCGGATGCCCTGGTAATAGCCCTTCACCATGTCGTTCATGGTGGGCTTCACCTTTTTCAGGGCCTCGCGGAAGTGCCGCATCTCCACGGTCTTCGCCTCGAAACTCTCCCGCAGGGCCAGCATGGCCGCCTCGCGGCAGACCGCCTCGATGTCGCTGCCCACGAAGTTCTCCGTCAGGTCCGCCAGCTCCTGGAAGTCCACGTCCACGGACAGGGGCATGACGCCCTCGTAGAAGGGCTGCCCGTCCTCGGGCGTGCCGTCGCCCTTTTCCCTGGAGAGCAGCGCTGGATCGGCCCTGGCCATCGTCAGGGCCTCCTTGAAGTGCTTCATGGTCAGCGGCCCGTTTTCGGGCTCCTTTGCGGCGACCTCGGCCGCCGCGGCGCAGATGGACCGCACCTGCACGTTCGTGTAGGGCTTAAGAAGGTCGAAGAGCTCCACGAGGTGGATCTTCCTGTCGAGCTTTATCTTACCCTGGAGGTCCCTGAGCATCTTATCCTCGAGGGTGTTGTAATGGGTGTGGATCTTGAAGATGCTCGCCCGGCCGTCGGCCGACGGCGGGCCCACGTAGACGAGCCGGTCGAACCGGCCGGGCCTGAGGAGCGCGGAGTCGATGATGTCCGGCCGGTTGGTGGCGCCGATGACGACGCAGCCCTCGAGCTCCACCATGCCGTCCAGCTCCGTGAGGAGCTGATTGACGATGCTCCGCTCCACGTTCTGAAGCCCGCCCTCGCTTGAGCTCCGGGCCGGCGTCAGCGCGTCCAGCTCATCGAAGAAGATGATGGCGGGGGCAACCTGCCTCGCCTTGCGGAACGTCTCCCGGACGGCCTTCTCGGACTCTCCCACCCACTTGGAAAGCAGCTCCGGCCCGCGGATGCTGATGAAGTTCGCCTCGGACTCGTTGGCGACCGCCTTCGCCAATAGCGTTTTACCTGTGCCCGGCGGGCCGTAGAGCACGATGCCCTTGGGAGGCCTGATGCCCATGTCCGCGAACTTCTTCGGGTTCTTCAGGGGCCATTCGATGGTCTCGATGATCTCCTGCTTGGCCTCCTCCAGGCCGCCCACGTCGCTCCACTTCGTGTGCGTGGGCTCGATGAATATCTCCCGCATGGCCGAGGGCTGGACTTCCTTCAGGGCCTCCGCGAAGTCGTTGTTGGTGACGCGCATCGTTTCCAGGAACTCCCTGGGGACCTCCTTTTCCAGGTCCAGGTTGGGCAGATACCTGCGCAGCGCCTTCATGGCGGCCTCCTTGGCCAGGCCTGACAGGTCCGCGCCCACGAAGCCGTGCGTGATAGAGGCGAGCTTCTCCAGGTTCACGTTCTCCAGCGGCATGCCGCGGGTGTGGATCTGCAGTATTTCGAGCCGGTCGTGCACGTCGGGCACGCCGATCTCTATTTCCCGGTCGAACCGGCCGCCGCGGCGTAGCGCCGGGTCCACGGCGTCGACCCTGTTGGTGGCGCCGATGACCACGACCTGGCCCCGCTCCTCGAGGCCGTCCATCATGGTCAGCAGCTGCGCCACGACCCTTCTTTCGACCTCGCCCGTGACCTCCTCACGCCTGGGCGCGATCGAGTCTAATTCATCGATGAATATGATGGACGGCGCGTTGTCCCGGGCGTTCTCGAAGATCTCGCGGAGCCTCTGCTCCGACTCGCCATAGTATTTGGACATGATCTCCGGGCCGGCGATGGAGAAGAACTCGGCTCCGCACTCGTTGGCGACCGCCTTCGCCAGCAGCGTTTTACCGGTACCTGGAGGGCCGTGCAGGAGCACGCCCTTTGGGGGCTCGATACCGAGCTGCTGGAACAGCTCCGGGTGCTTCATGGGCAGCTCGATCATTTCTCTTACTCGCTGCACTTCGTCCTTGAGGCCGCCGATGTCCTCATAGGATATTCCGGTCGTCTTGACCTGCTCGTAGCCCCGGACGGGCTTGTCTCTTAGCTCTATTTCGGTGTTCTCGCCGATTATCACGGAGCCGGCGGGGTCGACTTTGACCGCTATCAGCGGTATCGCCTGGTTGGACAGCGTCCGGCCCATGAACGGGTTCGGCATGCTGCTCATCAACGGCACCACGTCGCCCAGCATGACGGGGCGCTTTAAAAGCTGGTGCTTGATCATCTCGACCGCGTTGCCGCTGAACTGGATGGCCGTGCCCTCGGGGGGCGCGAGCACGATATGCACCGCGTCCTTGACCGTGGACTTCTTGACCTTGACCCGTTCACCGATGCCCACGTCGGCGTTCTGCCGGGTGAAGCCGTCGATGCGGATCATCTCCTGGCCCCAGTCCTGCTTTTCGGCGCGCCAGACCTTGGCGACGGTGGCCCGCTTACCCTCGATCTCGATGATGTCGCCCGGAGAGAGTTTCAACTCCAGGAGCGTGTTGGGATCGATGCGCGCGATGCCCCTCCCGAAGTCGCTGGGCAGCGCCTTTGCTACCTTAAGATATAATTCCTTCATTCAACTCCTCTTATGAACTTGATAACTGTCCGCTTATCAGAATGCGTTTTTTATACACGACATAATATGAAGCGGGCAAACATGAAGCTTTATCGGTCCGCATGTACAAAAATTTTCTCTTTGCCCCCAAACCCCACTATAAATTAAAATAAAAAGAGACTAAAATCGTATTGAGGACCGGTGAAATAGTGAAGTGCTTGATCTTTGACCCGTTCTGCGGGGCCACGGAAGAGATGCTCCTCGGCGCCATGCTCGCCTGCGGCGCGGATGAATGGAGGGTGCGCAGCGCGGTCGAAGGCATATGCGACGCGCCCCTGGACGTGGAGGACCGGCAGAACGGGCGCATGAGCGCCAAGGCCGTCGCCGTCAACAAGGCCGCTGCCCGTAAGGGCCATAAGGCCATGGGCCGGGATGAGGCGCTTGAGAAGATGAACATCATGCACGAGAACCAGCCCGTCCGGGTGGACGCCATGGAGATCGTCCGGGCCATGTTCGACGCGGTCGAATCCCTATATGGCAAGGGCTATCGCATGGATGTCTACACCATGGCCCTGATCACGGGCATCTGCGCGGCCTACGATGCAATGGGCCGGCCGCTGGTCTACTCCACGCCGGTCGCCATGGGCGGCGGGAAGGCCGGCTCGGGTGATAAGAGGATGCCCATACCGAGGCCCGAGACGATGCGGCTCCTGGAAGGCGCGAAGCTCATCGTCCAGGGCGGCCCTTTCGACGGCGAGCTGCTCACCCCGGGCGCGGCGGCGACGCTGGCCTACTACGTGAAGGAGTCAAGCCGCTACTACCCCGATAGCTATCTCCTGGCCGTAGGCTACGGAGCCGGCGCGATGAGCCTCCCGATGCCCGATGTGCTGCGCGCCGCTCTATGCGAGGTGGACGACGCCCTCATCGTGGACCGTATGGAGCTTCTGGAGACGAACGTGGACGACGTGACCGGAGAAGTCCTGGGCGCACTCATCGAGGATCTGATGGGGGCGGGCGCCATGGACGTGAGCATCGTGCCCGTCACCATGAAAAAGGGGAGGAGCGGCCATATCATAAGAGCCATCGTCAAGGCGGAGGACGGCCCGGCCATCGCCCGGAAGATCATGCTGGAGACCGGCTCGCTGGGCGTGCGGGTCATGCCGGTGAAGCACCGCTTCATCGCGAAAAGGGACATCGTCGTCATGCCGGTAACAGTCGAGGACAACGTCTACGACATGCGGTTCAAGGTGTCCACGGACACGAACGGCGCCGTTCTGGACGTTTCTGCGGAGTACGACGACGCCCGGAAGGTCGCAAGGGAACTCGCCCTTCCCCTGAAGACTGTGATGAGGAAGGCGGAAGCCGAAGCCTGGAAAAAGTACGACGCGGCTAAACGCTGACCTCCCTTTTTCTGAAATGTCTTGAGCAGTGCGATGGATGCCCGATAAAGGACGACCCGCCCCACGAAAATAGGCCAGACTGGCCGACTAACAGCCTCCCTACTGTATGATTGCCGGACATGATAATGTTTATGCCCTAATAGCCATCTTTCCTATAAATATGGCAACTTTGATCGGTAGCAGCGGGGCCGGCGACGACCTGATCCGCAAGTTGCACGACATGGGCGTGTCGCGGAGCTGCACCACCATCCGGCAAGTGATGGAACGACGCGATGCCATAGACCAGGTCATAGCGCTGGAAAGGGAGAGGCAGGAGCACCTCCTTGAAAGGGAAAAGAGGACGCTCAGGAGCGGCATGAGGAAGCGCGCGCTGCTCGACTCGCTGCTCTTCTTCAATAAAAATAAGAAGAGCAGGGAGTACCTGAAGCGGATCGACCACCTGGACAAGAACCGGGACGCGATCATCGAGAACAACCTGCTCTACCTTTACCGTGAGAAGGACGTGCTTGACCGGCTGACGAGAGAATACCGGAGCGAGCTGAAAGGCTATTACGGTGAGCTTCTCGTCATGGACACGCTGGAGCGGCTCGGCGACGAGTACTACGTGCTGAGCGACGTGCGCATTACCCGCGAGTTCGGCCATAAGTTCGATGGAAAAATGCTGAAATCAGCCAGAGTTGACCATGTGGTGGTGAGCCGTAAGGGCGTCTACTGCATCGAGACCAAGAACTGGAACATGAAGTGGAAGAGCGAAGACCGGCCCACCCCCGGAGAGCAGGCCCGGAGGGCCTCCTACCTGCTGTATAGATACTTAAAATACACGTGCGACATCCCGCGAATAAGGGTGATGAGCATCGTGCTCTATACCAACAGCACCATCAAAGGAAAGGAGGACTTCGTCCGGTTCCTGCGGTACGAGGACTTTCCCGCGTACCTCGAGGCCCGGCAGGAGATCCTGTCGGACGAGGAGGTCAAGAGAGTCGTGGAATGCCTCCAGGACAGGGACATCCGGTTCGACGACAAGCTCCCCGAAAAAGATGACGTCAAGGGGGAAGAGCCTGTTGTTGAGCTGGATCTCATGGAAAGCTCTGGCGGAGAGACAGTGTGACGGCGCCTTCGGCGCCGTCCTTTTATTTTAAATATTCGTTACATCGTTGTCAGGCCGGTCTTGTCATCATGATATGCATCGGAGACCGGATGGCCCGTGTTTAAGTCAACGGTTATAGACACTTCGCCACGAGGAGCGTTCGGGTCTGATGATAATGCGCTGCCTACGTTCGTTGTTACCAATACAGTATGTCCATCGTAGGGGGACTTCCATTTAACCTGCCACCCATCGTTCGGATACTGCGAATAGGTCCTATAAAAGTCCGCCGTGGAGGCTATTTTCATCGCTTCGTCCTTTTGTTGTTGAGTGATGGCCGGAGCATTCGTAGCTGCCCTAAAATTAGCGCTGGGGCCATCAGGAAATACCGATGTCCATGAACTCGAACCCATTGGCGTCGAGAGCATATTTGCCAATAGGTTACTACCTAACGCACTTGTACTGGTTGTTAGAGGGGTATTAACGGCCTTAGAATTTCCAGCGGCCAGCCCGGATGAAAACATGCTTAAAGGTTGGGATATTGACATGCTTGCCGGAAAGCTCGTCAGCGAACCTGATTGGAAAGGCGTTATGGATGAAGCACCTTTCTTTAAGGCGTCGGTTCCATATTCTCCCCATCCTTGACTATAATCCGTTTTTACAACGCTGCCGGTGTCCAAATCAACCCAGATGGTTAAAAAATAATTAGTTGAAATCTCTTTAAATACATCCAGCGTGTGCCCATCGGGCGGGAAACCAGACCAGCCGACGCTCCAACTTGCATCAGGATACGCATTATATTGTTTACATACGGGTGACGTGGCTGCTATTTTTATTGCTTCTTCCTTTTGTTCTTGGGTAGGAGCAGGGTATGGATTTGCTTGCGAAGCTTGATTATTAGAGTTACATCCAAATCCGAATGGCTCGGGGACAAGGCTTGCATTAGCCTGAAACAGCATTAAAGCAATGGTGATAGTTAATATAGCAATAGCTATATTCATCATTCTTCGACTCAAAGTATGCCCTCCTCAACAATTCCATATTATAATTTAAATTTATATAATAAATGGTAATAAAACTACCGAAAGCGTACGCAAAAATAGTATATATCGGAGAGAATTTAAAAAGGTAAAAAATAAAACACCATCAGAGCATGCCGAAATTAATTATGCAACACTCCCGGATTATTTAAAACGTCTTAGAGCGGCTTTAAGCCGGCTTCGCCTCGCTTTGAGGCTGAAAAAGTTTTAGAGTCGCTTATCCGCTTTTCGAGGGACTTGACCGGGCTACTT
>NZ_DATJPM010000044.1 GCF_035506375.1 Methanocella sp. | reverse complement strand
CGAAAGGACTCAGCGCTTCAATGTCTATGCCCAGCCCCGCCTGGGCCGGTTCAGGCTTCTGAGCGAATCCCAATAAACAACTTTGAAAAATCTGCTGCGTTGAATATTGATAGGTCATTGTTTAGCAAGTAGTCTTATTTTTATCGTTTGCGTAATAGCCAAATTTATCGATAGTTTCCGATTATCTTTTTCAATTTTTATGCTTTGTTGAATATGCCCTTTTAAGTCTCAGAGTGTACAGAGGCACTATTTTTCACCACAAAGGCACGAAGAGCACGGAGGCCCACAAAGTCTTTTTTATAATTAAGAGACAAAGGGCACAGAGCCGCTTTTTGAACTTCTAAGATACAGGATATGAAGGCGCAGGGGCAAAAAGTGCTCTTGCTCATTCCGCTGTGTCTTTGTATCCTTCGTGCCCTGATGTCAATGAACCGGCTTTGTGTCCTTTGTAACTTAATCTAAAAAGAAAACTTTGTGAGCCTCCGTGCCCATCGCGCCTTCGTGGTGAAAATAGTGCCCTCCGTGCTCTTAAAAAGCTTAAAATACGGGAGTAATTCAACACAGCATAAAAAATTAAACCTTCAGCGGGCGCTTATTGTTAATCATCCTTCGATACAAGCATATACCCGACACCTGCCAGCCCCACCATGGCCAGCAATACCTCGAAACCATCCGTCGACTGCGGCGTATTACTCGCCGCGGCCGGCGTGACCGTATAGATCTCATCTTCAGGCAAAGCCGTAGGCTTCGGGGGTATCGTGAGGCTGGGAAGAGCGCTCGGCTCCGGCGTAGCCGGCGTGGCGGCGCTGTCGACGATATTGATCGAGTGGCTTCTGATTATCTCGACATTTCCAGCCTTATCGATGGCATGATAGTACACCGCTATATTCCGGGCATTCTTCAGCGTGATGTTGCCCGTATACGGCATCCACGTCATGCCGTCCAGGCTGTACTGGATGTTATCGATCTCCGTGCCGCTCGGGTAATCGTGGGCCGTCAGGCTGATGGTTACCTCCTTTATGAAGTTGCCGTTAGAATCGTTAATGCCGATCAGCTTCAGCGTTGTGATGGGCGGCGTAGTGTCGACAAGAGCCGAGCTGTTCACGAGCATGGCGCCCATGTCGGCGGGCCTGACGTTAATGGCGCCCTCAGTCTCGCCGGTCGCGCTGTTCATTACCGTGATCCTGCCATCCGGCGCCGTGACAACGTACAGGACTTTGCCGTCTGAGCTTACGGCTATCATCGAAGCGTTCTTCGCGCTCAGGCTGACCCTTATCGTCTTATCGCTTATCTGCATGATGCTAATATTCCTGCTGCCGGCATTCCCCACGTAGGCATACCAACCGTCGGGCGATATGGCGACGCACGTGGGCCCGGTACCTGTATTCACCGAGTACATGGCCGTATTCGTGGTCATATTAATGGCCGAGACGTTATTGCTATCGGAGTTGGCGACGAAGAGTAAGCTGCCGTCAGGCGTCACGGCCAGGCCGTTCGTCGGATACTTACCCACCGGAATCGTCGCGATGACGCCCTTTCCTCTGATGACCGATATCGTGCCGTCGTTTGTATTCGTAACGTATATGTCGCCGCTGACGGGGTTCGCACGGACGCAGTATGGCGCTCCGCCCACGCTGATCGTCGCGGTCACCTTGCCGCTGCTCGTGTTGATGAGGGAGACCGTGTTATCCTCGTTATTGGCGACGTACACCGAGCCGCCGTCCGGCGTTACGGCAATGCCGTAGGGCATCCTGCCCACCGGTATCGTGTCTATGATTTGATAGGTGGTCGCGTTGATGACAGCGACGCTGTCGCTGCCGCTGTTCGTGACATAAATTTTGTTATAGTCTGGGCTGATAGCTATGCCCATGGGCAGGTCAAGGCCGTAGATCGTAGCGACGACGCTATTATCGTTCATGTTAATGATGCTCGCCGTGTTGTCCAACATGTTCGCGGTATAGACTATGGGAGTTGTATCGTCGGCGAAAACAGTGGTGCAGAAGGTAAATGCGATAATTATCAAAGAAAACATGAAGATTAAGCCTTTATGGAAGTCGTGTAATGCCATTATGAATACCCGCCACCAATACGATAAGTGGTCGAGAAGAATATATCTTATGTCACAATCCGTTAATCATATTTTGCGATGCACATACAGCCCGTGGGTTTTTCAACACGAAAGCACGAAAGACTATTTTATCCCACGTAAGGGCACTAAAATCTCTAAGGCCCATGCCTGGCGTTTAAAACACGAAACAACCTCTCCAATGGCACTAAAGCGCTAAAGGATTGAAACACGAGAACGGCATGACTTTAATAGTTATGCTTTCCCTCGTGTTTCATTCTACTAGGGATGTTCGAGCTTTAGAGAGGTTGTTTCGTGTTTTAACGCTAAAGCATGTACCTTAGGGAGGTTCGTGCCCTTACGTGGGGTATAAAATAATTCGTGATTTCGTGTTGAAAAAACCGAACAAATCAGCGAGCATCGAGAAACAGATACAAAAATATTTTTGTACTAACCTATTCAATGCCAGACCAGGATTCAGGCTATGAATTTCATGTATTAATAATGCATAATATCATCTATGTACCAGTAGACGTGCTTTTGGATGTGGCGCGGCTACAGGACGATAACCTCCATAGCGAGCAGGACGGCGTCGAACGGGAGCTATTGGCACACATAAACACCAGATTGCCCCTGGGCGGATTAAGAGAGGCCATGAGCCAGTTAAAGATAAATGATGGGGGTCATCATTACGGCAGACCTGGACGATAAGTTTGATACTCTACCGGTATTGCCTGCATGGAAATGGCTGTCGGAGAGCCCGCGCAAACCATCTCTCCATTAATAATCTATTTATTTGTATATAATAAAAAATCTATTATGTTCTCCTTCGACGTCATAGTCATCGGCTCAGGCGCGGGCTACATCGTCGTCAAGAATCTTCTCAACGAAGGCAAGCACGTCGCCCTCGTGGACAAAGGCCCCCTCGGCGGCACCTGCCTCAACAACGGCTGCGTCCCCTCGAAGATCCTCATCACGCCCGCCGACATCATACGCGGCTTCGAGGACGCGAAGTCCATCGGCGTCGAAGGAAAAGTGATAAAAGTCGACTTCCCCTTAATCCTCGGCCGCTTTCGGGCCCTACAGGAAGAAGAGCATAAGGGCATGATGGATGAGATAAAAGCTTCAAAAAACCTTACTTATTATCCGGTCACAGGCGAGTTCGTCGGCGATTACACGCTAAAAGTCGGCGAGGAGACGATCACCGCCCCAAAGATAGTCATAGCCACAGGCGGCCGGCCGGCAGTCCCTCCAATACCGGGCTTGAAAGAAACAGGCTACATCGATAACGTCACCTTACTCGACCTTAAAAAGCTCCCGGAAAGCCTTGCCATCGTCGGCGCGGGCTACATCGGCTGCGAGTATGGCCACTTCTTCTCCGCCATGGGCACGAAAGTCACCCTCATCGGCCGGCCCCCGGTCGTCCTGGATAACGAGGACCCGGAGATCAGCGCGGCTGCCACCGGGGCTCTCGCACGATACATGGAAGTCCTCGTCGGGCACGAAGTCACTCGCCTCGAGAAGAGCGGGAATAAAAAGGCCGTCATCGCCCGAAGCATGAAAGACGGCAAAGAGGTCCGCGTCGAGGCAGAGGAGGTCATGCTCGCCGGAGGCCGCCGCTCGAACGCCGACCTGCTCAAGCCCGAAAAGACGGACATCGCCACGGATAAAAAGGGCTTCATCGTCGTCGACAAGTACCTGGAAACGAACAAGCCGGGCATCTACGCCCTCGGTGACGCCATCGGCCGCTACATGTTCCGGCACACGGCCAACTACGAGGCCGAGGTCGTATCGTCCAATCTGGTCAGCCTCGTAAAGACGGCCGCCGACTTCCACGCTGTGCCCAATGCCGTTTTCACCCACCCGCAAATCGCCCACGTAGGCATGAAAGAGGCCGAAGCGCTGGCCGCAGGAAAGAACATATTGATAGGGCGGTCCCGATACATGAGCTCGGCTAAAGGATATGCCCTCGACGCGCAGGACAGCTTCGTCAAGGTCATCGTCGAAGAGTCCGGAAAGATCCTGGGATGCTCCGTCTTCGGGGAGTTCGCGCCCGAGCTGATCCAGCAGGTCGTCTGGCTCATGAACACTGATAAGCAGGATTATATGCCCATGGTCCGGGGGCAGATAATCCACCCCGCTATCAGCGAAGTGCTCGGGAATGCGTTCGCGAATTTAGAGAAGCCCGGCCACAGCGAGCACCAATAGATTTAAGCTCCCCCTGTCTTAGGCTATTTTCCATTAACCGCTGGTCCCTCCGGTTGAATCGGGCGTTCAAGCCATGCCCGGAGTATTAGGAAGTTCGGGATTTGATGGTGTTTAGGGATTTCAGTAGTTCAGTGATTATTCCTTATTCGTTTTTTTATCTTTGCAACTTACCCTCGTAAATATCCTGTTCCTTGTTTGGCTTCCTGGCAGTATAGATATTCTTATTTACATCTTTTTCTTCCGGCATCCCGACACACGGGAAATATCATTGAAACACCATAAAAAGCCTATCGCAGGCATAATGCGGCCATGATACCATAGCAACCTCCTGGTCTTTAATCCGCTAAAAAATAACCTAAATTAAATTATTATCAATCTTATTTATAGTATTTAATATAATCATACGCATAATAATATACCCATTAGAAACAGAACTATAGAACGCTTACGGTTTGGCATATAAGTACGAGTGGATTAAACGTTATTATCTCAAGCCTCTGCCCGCCGGCCGTACGCTATACACTTATCGACAAGGTTGGATTATTATGTGCGGCATCGTAGGATACGTTGGTAACGGCAATACACGGGATATGCTCATCGATTCTCTCAGCATGCTCGAATATCGCGGCTATGATTCCGCCGGGCTGGCGCTGGCCTGCCCCGACGACATGAAGGTCATCAAGACCACCGAGATGATATCGAAGCTCAAGGAGATCGTGCCCTCGTCCATTTATGCCTGTGCCGGCATCGGCCACACGCGCTGGGCGACCCACGGGAAGCCATCCGACGCGAACGCCCACCCGCACCAGGACTGTACCCACCGCATCGCCGTAGCGCACAACGGCATCATCGAAAATTATCAGGAGTTAAAAGAGAGACTCATCCAAAACGGCCACCTGTTCGTATCGGAGACGGACACCGAAGTCATCGCCCACCTCATCGAGGAGTACTATAAGGGCGACACGCTGACCGCCATACTGGAGACCGTGCGCCAGCTCGCAGGCTCTTTTGCCCTGTTGATCGTGAACGAGGACGAGCCCGATAAGCTCTTTGCCGTAAAGAAGGATAGTCCGCTCGTCCTGGGCATCGGCGAAGGCCAGTACTTCGTCGCCTCCGATGCCACGGCCTTCGCGAAATATACGAAAAAGGTCCTCTACCTGAAGGACGGCGACGCCGCCGTCATCACCAAAGCCGGAGTCTACGTCTGCGACTTCAACGGCATCCGTGTCGTGCGCCCGATACAGACGCTCGAGTGGAACACGGAGGAATCGGGCGTCTGCGGGTACGCCCACTATATGCTCAAGGAGATCCACGAGCAGCCGAAATCCCTGAATGATGCTATGATCGCGCGCATAGACGCGCTGAAGGGCACCATTGACCTCTCCGAGCTTAACCTCACCACGGATCAGATCGCCAGGTTCCGGCGGGTCATCGTCGTGGCATGCGGCACGTCCTACCATGCCGGCCTGCTCGGTAAATATGCCATCGAGCGGTTAACCGACCTGCCGGTGAGCGTCGAGATCGGCTCCGAGTTCCGGTACGCGTCCCGCCTCCTCACCCAGGACACGCTCATCATCGCAATATCGCAGTCCGGCGAGACCGCCGACACCATTGCCGCCGTGAAGGACGCCGTCCAGAAGGGCATCCACGTCATCGCGATCACAAATGTGTTTGGCAGCACCATCACCCGCGAGGCATCGAGCACGATCTACATGCATGCGGGGCCGGAGATCGGCGTCGCGGCGACGAAGACCTTCACCTCCCAGGTCATGGTCCTCTATATGCTGGCCCTCTATCTGAGCAAGCAGCGTGACAGCTTATCCCCTCAGGATTTGAAGCAGATGATCGTCTCGCTAAAGAGTGTCCCCCAGAAGGTCCAGCAGGTGCTGGAGCAGGAGTCGTACATAAACGAGATGTCCCGGCTCTTCGCGAGCTCCGGCTCGTTCTTCTTTATCGGGCGCAACATGAACTACCCGGTGGCCCTGGAGGGCTCGCTCAAGATCAAGGAGATCGCCTATGTGTTCTCGGAAGGGTTCGCGGCCGGCGAGCTCAAGCATGGGCCCATCGCGCTGATCACGACGCAGGTGCCCGTCGTCGCCATCGCGACCCGCTCGCCGACTTACGATAAGACCATCAGCAATATCAAGGAGATCATGGCCCGGGACGCCATGGTGGTCGCCATCGCCAGCGAGAGCGATAATAGCATCGACCAGCTCACAAAGCTCGTCATTAAGGTGCCCGATGCCTGTGAGTTCACCTCGCCCATTCTGTCGTCGGTCGTATTGCAGCTTCTCTCCTACTATACCGCCCTGTACCGCGGCTGTCCCATCGATAAGCCCCGTAACCTTGCGAAATCGGTTACCGTAGAATGATCAATTCACATAAAAAATAAGACGGAGGTGATCCTTGAAGAGTTTCACATTTTTATAGCGATTTCAATGATAGGGCAGTCTCGACTGCCCACTTTTTGTATTGTTGTGTTGTATTGCTCCTGTATTTTAAGTTTTATATTGGACGAAGGGCACTATTTTTTAAAAGCGCCTCTATGGTGAAAAATAGTGCCTTCATACACTCCGAGCACTTAAACGGCATATTAAAACAGCATTTTAGTGCATGATAAAAACGCATTTAATGTTAAAAAACCATATACTACAGAAGCTATGTCGGAGCAAAGAATACGTACCGCTCACATGGAGCTCATTCCGGGCACGCCCGAAATTCTCAAGGCCGAGATGGAAGGCAGCGAAGCCCTCGCCGCGGCCCTCGAGGCGAAGGTCATCGAGGGTTGGCCGCCCGAGATCTGGAAGGACGCGGTCGAAGAGTTCCTGATACGGCTCGAGAGGCATCCCGGCCTCACGGGCTGGCTCAACTGGTACTGGATACTCGTCGAGGACGATACGCGCACGCTCATCGGTTCGGGCGGCTTCACCGGCGCGCCCTTCAATGGCCAGCTCATGATCGGCTATTCGGTGCTGGACCGCTACCAGCATCAGGGGTATGGCACCGAGGCCGTCAACGCGTTAGTGAACTGGGCCTTCTCGAAGCCTGGCGTCCAGCTCATCGTCGCCGAGACCCACGCCGGTAACAAAGGCTCCATTAGGCTCCTGGAGAAGTGCGGCTTCGAGTACCGGGGCAAAGGGTTCGAGAACGGCACGATCCGGTATGCCATACCGAGAGAAAAGTGGCTTCTCGCGAAAAAATAGCCTATTCTTTGATGTATACGCCCTCGTTCATCGGGCCCATGTAGAATGGCTTTAACCTTTTAAAGGACAGCTCGTTCAGGCCGCTATTTCGCATGACGCTGCGCAGGTCTGCGCCCGTGATGCCGTGCCCGTTACGGCCACTCACTTCCGGGTCCCGGACGAACATCCTCCCGCCACTCTTCAGCTTCCCGGCCAGTGTATCGACGACCCTCTGCCTCTCGTCCTCGTCGACGTCGTGGATCACGAAGCTGGCGACCACCACATCATAGGAGCCATCGGCGATGGGCAGGTCCATGATCTTTCCCTGCTTAAGGTCCACGTTCGGGTATTTCATCAACTTTTTTCGTATCAGGCCGAGCCACGCTTTCGACAGGTCAACGATGGTCAGACGCCCGTCCGGCAAAGACTCCGCAAGATATCTGGACATCTTTCCCGAGCCCGGGCCGAACTCGAGCACGCTCTCGTCGCCTTTCAATTCCATATCTGCCACATATTTTTTATAAAAGGGCCCCTGGATGAACGTCATAAAAAATCTGGTCAGGGCAACTTCTGCCTGAGACGGCTCATGGAACGTCATACTTTCGCCAGATAGAAGCGCATGAGACAGATTATAGGTTACGGTGCACGACAACTACATAAATATAAAAGATAAAATAAAGATTATGGTCATTTCTCAACAGCATGGCCCCCAATGGGTCTTCGCCATGGAAGAAAAAAAGCTCAAGGAGAACGGCATGGGCGTCGCATACCCGAAAGGCCTGCCGGTGCTCCTCATTAAAAAGGAGGGGCGGATCTACGCTATCTCCAACAAGTGTGCCCACATGGCCTGTGCGCTGTCGGGAGGCACGCTCTTCGGCTTCATGCTCAAGTGCCCGTGCCACGACTGGCTCTACGATATCCGGACGGGCCAGTTCTTTAATGCCCCTGAGATCCGGCTGCCCGTCTATGAGTCCCGGATCGATGATGGCAGTATCTTTATCAACGTTGGAGGCCCGGATTAATGCCCAAAGTATCCATGTATACGCTCAGCACGTGCCCCTGGTGCCGTAAGACAAAGCAGTTCTTCAGGGACCGGAACATATCCTTCGACTTTATCGACTACGACTTAGCCGATAATGCCGAGCAGGACCGCATCGTCGCCGATATGCGGAAGCATACCAGTCACATCTCTTTCCCGTATGTGGTCATCGGTGATAAGGTCGTCCAGGGCTATAACCCCGAACAGTACGAGCAGATACTGAAGGAGTCGGGCCAATGACTGCCGATCTTGAGGCGAGGAAAAACGCTTTGAGGCATTTCTTCGCGCCCATCGTGGATAAGCTGGGCTATAAGTTCACCCCGGACAAGGATATGGAGGACTTTCTGCTCGAGCAGGAGGTCAAGCTCGAGGATAAGTGGGGGATCCCGTACTGTCCCTGCCAGGCCATTCTCCACAATCGCCAGGAGGACATGAAGATCGTTTGTCCATGTATACCCTTTCACAGGAAACATTTCGACGCCATGAAGCGCTGCTGGTGCGGCCTCTATGTCCATAAAGACGTCATCGATCCGAACAATTTAAAACAGATACCGTTGTCTGAGCTGGAGGCGGAAAAGTGATCGAGATCGCGAAAAAAGGCGACCTACTCCCTGGAGGCATGATGTACGTGAAGGCGGGGGATAAGGAGTTTTGCCTCTGTAACGTGAACGGCGAATACTATGTCGTCGACCGCCGGTGCGGCCATATGAACGCCCCCCTGAACATGGGCACGCTGGATGGCTACATCCTGACCTGCGGGATGCACAGCGTGTCGTTCGACGTGCGGACCGGAAAGGCCTTGAGCCCGATGGTGCCGCACTACCTGCCGCCCATACCGCAAAAGGGCGCGGTCGTCGATAACGTCGGCGGCTGGATCGAAGAATTAATAAAACACGTCTCGATCTGCGATGTGAAGACTTACAGGGCCATTGTCGACGGGGACAAGATCAAAGTCGACCTGTAGCGGGCTACTGCTTCAGCCCCGATCCCGTCAGCGGGAGCACGACCTTCCGCATGTTGTTGATGCCGCTCTTGAAGTGCCGCCTGGCGGCGGCCACGACCACGGCAGAGGTGTCTTCGACGTAGATGCCCATGTGCCCGAGCATCTCGCCGGCAGCCCGTATCTCGTCGTCCGAGATCGTCATGACGCTCCCGCCGCTTTCCCTAACGGCGGCGGCCATCTCGTCCAGGCGAGGCGGCTCCGCGATGGCGATGCCCTCCGCAATTGTCGGCTTCGGCTCCGCTGCCGGCAGGTCGTAGAATTTGCTGTACAGCGGGCAGCAGTTCTCGCTCTGCACGGCGATTAGCCGGGGGAGAAAACCTAGCTCCTTAAAGCCGATATAGGCGCCCAGGAGCAGGCTGCCGTTGCCCGCGGGCACGAATATGATATCCGGGAAGCCTATCTGAACGTAGATCTCGTAGGCCATGGACTTCGTGCCCTCGAAAAACAGCGGATTATATACGTGAGACGCGTAGTACGTTTTTTTCGCCGCTTCCTGCGCGGCCTTTGATGCATTCTCCCTCGGCCCGGGCACCTTTACGATGTCCGCGCCGTAGGCGGCGATCTGCTTAAGCTTCGCCTGCGGGGTCCCTTCGGGCACATATATGTGGCTCTTAATGCCCGCCGCAGAGCAATATGCGGCGATGGACGCGCCCGCATTGCCGGAAGAGTCCTCTACGACCTCTTCGATGCCCAGCTCTTTTAGCATGTTGGCGAGCACGACGGAGCCCCGGTCCTTGAAGGAGCCCGTGGGCATCATATGGTCCATCTTGAAATAGACGCGGGCGCCGTAGATCTCCTTCTTCAGCAGGGGCGTGGTCGCCTCTCCCAGCGATACGGGTAAGTCAACCTTCTCCTTCCCGATCTTTCTCAGCGTAAAGAGGCCGCCGCAGTCGCATTTATAGGCAAGGCCCTTCAGCGGGTACGACTTTCCGCATCGCTCGCAGGAAAAATGCATACTCCATCTTGCTACGGCATAGGGCTTAAAATTTGTTATAGACGAACGCCAGCCGCGTAAGTGGTCGGGAACTATGAGGAAATATATAGCGTTTCGGAGGAATATAACGCCTGTCTTACGAATAACGGGTTGCCCCGCAAGGATGTGAAAAAGTGTTCAAGAAGTTCTTATCCATATTCATCTCAAAATTCCCCGACCGGTTCGCCTGTCTCGTGATCATCATCAGCATTTTTAGCCTGGGCTCGTTCGCATACGATACCGTCGGCCTGCCCATCCAGACCGCCAGCGCCGAAAGCCTGAATACGGCCGACGGCGCGGTGCAGTCGGCGGTCGGCTGGGCCTATATGCAGAAGTGCTTCGGCGACCGCATCAAGCCCGACACCATCGTTACGGACGTGCAAAGCAGCGGGAATGACGTCTATAATATCAAGCTCAGTTTCGTATCGCTGGCATATAAGGTGGACCAGGGAACGGGCGGCCTGCATCACATACCGGTAAACCATTCCGTAGAAATGGTCGTCTCGCGGGGCAAGGTCGTCTCGGCGTACGAGAACTTCCACGACCTGATCAACGGCCAGGTCAGCGGCCCTATCGCCTGCATCAGCACCGACTGTTACTGATCTTTTATAGGGGCGTCATCGAGTGCATCGCTATTGCCGCGGGTAACCCCCGTGCAGTCTCCGCCGACCTCCACGTAATGCGGAATACTGTAGCTGTGCCGGCAGGGCACGACACAGCAACAGCAGCCCGAGACGATGAGCATGGCCATGATAAGAACGACCGCTAACGCCAGCTTAAGCTTCAACATGCATCCCCCATACACTTAAGAAAGGTCATTCACATAACAATTTGTCGTGAAAAAAGAGGCATAAAAATACTCCGTATGGAACCACTAGTCTTATAATACTGCACTTTCCTATAATTATTCACATAAAGGTTTAGGGGACCATGGATGCAGCCAGAATCAATACTCAGCCCGGAGTGGAAACGAGGTATCAACGGTAAGGTAACCGCCATCCATATGACGCCGGACGGATCGTTCGTCGCGGCGGGCTCCGGCGACCATGACGTATATCTCATGAGCTTTAGCGGCAAGCTCCTGTGGGCAAGCACCACGGGGGACGACGTGCAGTACGTGAAGGTGTCCGACGACGGGAGCTTCGTGGCTTCCTGCTCGAAGGACAACACCGTCTCATTCTTCGATAAGCGCGGCAACGAGCTATGGGCGAGCCGCATGAGCCGGCGCATCAACACGCTGGACATGGCGCCCGACGGCTCGCTCGTCGTGGCGGGCACCGAGGACGGCGTCCTGAAGGCCTTCAACGAGCAGGGCAGCGTGCTCTGGTCGCGGGAATTGCACAAGCCCGTGAACTCGGTCTCGATATCGGGCAGCGGCAGTCTCGTCATTGCCGGCGCCAACACGAATAAGGCGTACATGCTCACGCGGGACGGCAGCCTGCGCTGGGAGTTCCCGGCGGCCTCGCCGGTCGTATACGTCTATACGTCCATAGACGGCGAGATCAGCTACGCCCTGGAGTCCAATAACAACGAGTTCCACCAGATCAGCGACCGGGGCGGAGAGCTGTCGAGCAATACCTATTCGCAGCGGATCCTGGATATTTCGATCACGGACGACGGCCGCTACGTGGCCATCGCCTTTTCCAACGGCTTCATCTATTATACTGAAAAGAACGGGCACATGCTCTGGCGGCAGTCGGTGCCCGGACCCATCACCAGCGTGAAGATCTCGGCCGACGGCAGCCTCGTATTCGCCACGTCCGCCCAGAAGGCCGTCTACATTCTCAATAAAAAAGGCGCGGTCCTGCTGAACTACCACTTCGACGGCCCCGCAGAATGCTCCGGCAGCAGCGCGGAAGGCGACTACCTCGCCGTGGGCGCGCTCGACACGGTCTACATGTTCGCTCTGCCCAAGTACCTTGAATACGTGGTAAGGGAACAGGTCAAGGTCTCGAAATTAATAAAAGCCGACGAGGACCGTCGCTACCGGCCGGACGCCAGCCAGGCGGTCTACCCCGGGGCCCCGAATGGGGGCGCGAACACCTGCCGCAAGTGCGGCGCTCCGATCCTGCCGGGCCGCGAGCTTTGTAACTATTGCGAGATAATGCAGCGCCGTAACGGCTCGCGGTGAAGGTATTCCCATGGCCGGGCAGCTGGAGTTGCCTCGGGATCTTCTTATAGGAGGCCTCGAGGTGCCCCGGATTTTTTATCCTGTTTTAAAGCTTCCCGCGCCCCTCGCGGGCATGTCTTACCCGGGCCTGCATACGCCCTGGGGGAGCCTGTATGGCATCGGATTCCGTAATGTGGTATGCCTCTGTAGCGAGCACGTGGATTATGATCCTGCTCCTCTGCGCATGCTCCGCATGGTCGAGATGGAAGACCTGCACCACGGCAATGATCCGCTATACCCGGCGGTGAATGAGAAGCTCGTCCGCGAGGCCGTCGTTCTCATAAACGAGCGCCTGAATAAATGCGAAGGCGTCGTCGTCCACTGCGTCGGCGGCACCGGCCGCACGGGCACTATCATCGGGTGCGTGCTCCGGTCCAGGGGGTATCCTGCCGATGAGATCATCGCTTACCTGGACGATGTCAATAAAATGCGAGGGCGGCGTGGCTGGCCCGAAGCCCCATGGCAGGCCAGTATAGTCCGCCGTTTTTAATCATCGAATGTCTTCTGGCGCCCGCTTTTTTTATTGATCTCGTGCCGCGGCCGAAATAGCTTTTCGAACTCCTGCATCCGGATGACCATGCCATTGCTGCGGTAAAAAACAGAGTTGATGAACCACGTCCTCATGAAGTCATAGAGCATGCGGTCGTCCACGTCCCCGAGGCCGCTTTCCCGGAGGACGGCGTTACTCAGGGGTGGCGTGCGGGCCACGTACTCGCTTTCCTTTAGCTTCGTGAACCCCTCGCCGTCTTCCTGGTAGACGCCCACATACGAAGGAAGCCATTTTGGCACTTTCTGCTCGCTGCCTAAAACAAGCCATATATAGTCGGCGAACATGGCATAGTGCGGCAGCTGCTCTAAAAACCGGTTGACGTTGTCGTGGTCGCTCTTGAACTCGAACAGGTGCAGGCCCTGCTTGAGGCCGTACCCGGCCAGGAATCCCGATTCCCAATTCATCCGCTCTTCCAGATATTCGCAGCACTTGCCGTTATCCTCCGCCTGGCAGGCGATGATGCGGCGGACGACGTCCTTGCTGCCGATGAGCATGTTGAAGTCTTTTTCGGAGAGCAGGATGTCCTTTTCCTTATCGTGGAAGCCCTGCAGTAAACATTGATCGTCATAGACAGGCTCAAAGTTCCTTAAAAAAGTCCGCTTTCGCTCGGAGCAGGTGCCGTCGAGCTGGTAGCGGTTGCAGGACCGGACCGCGCTGAGCTTATGGCTCTCGCCCAGGCCCTCGATGACCGAGTCCTCCGGCACATACGCCGCAATGTCGAACATGCCGAAGCGGGCCTCCTCCAGCACGTAGGGTGTCTCCTGCAGGAGAACATTCGAAAATCTTCTTTTTAGGACGTCTTCGACGGTCATTATACCTTGTTTTTGAGGTATTCGTCAATAGCCTTTGCGGCTTCCTTAGCCTGTCCCATGGCGCTGATGACCGTAGCCGCTCCCGACACGATGTCACCGCCGGCGAACACGCCCTCCCGGGACGTCTTAAAGGTATAGGGCTCTACTTCGATGACGCCGTGCTTGCCGGTCTTCAGACCGGGCGTGGTCTTTACGATGAGAGGGTTGGGCGACGTGCCGATGGCGATGATGACCGTGTCCACGTCCAGCGTCGTTTCCGAGCCTTCCCTGCACACCGGAGAGCGGCGGCCGCTCGCGTCCGGCTCGCCCAGCTCCATGCATATCAGCTCGATCGCCCTGACGTTCCGCTGGTTGTCGCCCATGACCTTTGTCGGGTTCATTAAAAGCTTAAATTCGATGCCCTCTTCCCTGGCGTGTTCTAATTCCTCGCGCCGGGCGGGCATCTCATCCTCGCCCCGGCGATATATTAAATAGACGTGCTCGGCGCCCATGCGCTTTGCCGTGCGGGCGGCGTCCATTGCGACGTTACCCCCGCCCACAACGGCCACGCTCCGGCCGCGCTGGATCGGCGTGTCGTACTCCGGGAACAGGAACGCCTTCATGAGGTTGACCCGCGTTAAAAATTCATTGGCTGAATAGACGCCGTTCAGGTTCTCGCCGGGAATGTGCATGAACGTCGGGAGGCCTGCGCCGCTTCCGACGAACACGGCCTCATACCCCCGGGCAAAGATCTCGTCGATGGTGATAGTCTTGCCGATGATACTGTTCAGGCGTATCTCGACGCCCAGGCTTCGGACATAATCGACCTCTTTTTTCACGATCTCCTTAGGCAGACGGAATTCCGGGATGCCGTATGTGAGCACGCCGCCGGGCTTATGCAGCGCCTCAAAGATCGTAACGCCGTAGCCCATGCGGGCGAGGTCCGCGGCGGCCGTCAGCCCCGCCGGGCCCGAGCCGATGACAGCCACTTTCCGGCCGTTGGGCTTGATGTCGGCCTTAGCGGCAGCCTTCTCATTATCGGCGATGAAGCGCTCAAGCCGCCCGATGGCGAGCGGGCTCCACTTCATACCCAGGATACATTTCTTCTCGCACTGGGACTCCTGGGGGCAGACTCGCCCGCATATGGCCGGTAGATTGTTCGACTCCTTCAGCGTCCTCGCGGCCTCCTCGAACCTGCCCTCCGCGGTCTCGCGGACGAACTTCGGGATGTCGATGCCCACGGGGCAGCCCTCTTTACACATCGGGGCGTCGCACTGGAGACAGCGCTTCGCCTCTTTCATGGCCTCCTCTCCCGTATATCCAAGGGCGACCTCGGCGAAGTTTTTCGCCCTGGCGGCAGGCGCCTGCTCCTGCATGGGCGTGCGCCGGCGGCGGTCTATGTTTGTTGGCGGGAGCTTAGGCATTGGGGCACCCCCTCGATCTCGTGAGTATATCTTTCAAGTGCCAGTTTTTCCTGACCCGTATACATCCTTAGCCGGGCCATCAGCTCGTCGAAGTCGACCTGGTGGCCGTCGAACTCGGGCCCGTCCACGCAGGCGAACTTTACTTTACCCCCTACAGTGACCCGGCACGAGCCGCACATGCCCGTTCCGTCTACCATGATGGGGTTCAAGCTAACAATAGTTTTAATTCCATGGGCCCTGGTCGCCTCGGCCGTGACCTTCATCATGATGGCAGAGCCGATGATGATGACGCGGTCGAGCTTCACACCGGCATTAATAAGGTCCATGAGCGGGTGGACCGCGAAGCCCTTCCGACCGCGGGAGCCGTCATCCGTGACGATGTGCAGCTCGTCGCTGACCTCCTTCATGCGGTCTTCCCAGAATAAGAGTGAGGCGTTCCTCGCGCCGATGATCGAGATCACTTTGTTGCCCTTAGCCTTCAACTCCCGGGCGATGGGGTAAATTGGCGCGATACCCAGGCCGCCGCCGATGCATACGACGGTGCCATTCTCGATGATCTCCCCCGGGTTCCCCAGCGGGCCGGCCAGGTCCAGTATCAGGTCGCCTTCATTCAGCTTAGAAAGCATGATGGTGGTCTTGCCTACGGACAGCGCTACCAGCGTGACGGTGCCCGTCTCTCGGTCAAAATCGGCGATGGTGAGCGGAATGCGCTCGCCTGCCTCGTCGATCCGGATGACGACGAACTGTCCCGGCTTTGCCCTACGGGCCACGTCCGGCGCCTCCACCTCGAATAATGTAGTACCAGAAGCAAGCTCTTTTTTCCTGACGATCCTGTGCAACGGCGTATCCTTCCTGCTAATAGAGTGTAAAATTTTGTTCTTGCATATTAAATTGTCCCTTGAAATAGTTTTGGAATTTTGTGGATTTTTATATCTGCGTTAAAGAATAAGCAGTTTTCCACCAGTTCCTTTGATTATTGTATAGTCGTCTACGTATCGAACTCCGGGCGGGGAGCGGCCCTCACTAACGCCTATTCAGACGTGTAGGCACCGCAGGGGTGGCTCATTCAGGTCTCCCCGAACCGGACCAATAGTATCAAGGCGGGCGATTCCCAGGCCTTTAACATCACCATCCAGACCGAGTCCTATATACCGTATATCGGCGCAGCGGTCCTGATCCTGGTCGCCGCGGGCCTGTTCTTCATATACCGGAAATATGGAAGGCGCTAGGCTACCACCGGCACTTTTTTTATCCTTTTTACGGGCACGAATAAGTATATTAGGGTTCAAGTAGCCACAACTACTGTTCGGAGGGGTCCTTTTTGGATGTCACGGCAGCACAGCAACCCCAGATCATCAGTAAGCCGCCCGCGAATTTTGCGGTAGCTCTGCACATGGACGGGCATGTGGATAAACTGGCGGATAAGACGCTCGAGGAATACCTGGCTTTTACGAAGGACGCAAGCGTTGTCTGGATCGATTATACGACGAAGGAAGTGGAGAGGGACCTGGATAAGATCGCGCTGACAATGGGCTTCACTCAGACGCCTATCCAGAAGATGCTGTCGGGATACGACTATTCCGCCTACGAGGACTCTGATACGGAATTGGGCATCATCCTGCCCATCGTAAAAGTGGATGGTTTCGAAATAGCCGTCCAGCGCCTCGTTATCCTCATACGGGGTAACTTCCTCCTGACCGTGCACAGCGAGAATGTCACAGCCCTGGTTAAATTCTCCCGCTACTCGCAGACGTTCCTGAAAAAGCTCAAGGCGGAGTCGCTCCCCGACAAGATTACGCTCATCCTCGAAAGGATCATCGACGAGAACAATGACCGGAATTTCGAGTATCTGCGTGAGATAGAGAAGCACGGCGACGAGATCAGCAAGCAGCTCACCGACGAGGATGTGAGTAAAAAGGTGCTCGCGCAGAACATCTACGGCATGAAGCACGTGCTGATAGGGTACCTAAACGTCCTGTGGGCCATCAAGGACGTTATCGATTCGCTACAGTACGGCGACGCGGACCTGGTCACGGACGACGAGAGGCTCCTGGCCCGGATAGGCATCCTGTCTACGAATATCGACCGGCACATCGAGCTCTCGGAGCAGATGTCGAACGTGCTGGCGTCAGGCCTCGAGGTCATGCAGAGCATTTACAACAACAAGCTGCAGTCCCTGAACAACCGTTTTGCGCTCGTCACGGCTTACCTGACGGTGCTCGGCACGGCAGCATTGGTTCCCAACACCCTGGCGACGATCGCCGGAACGAACGTCTTCAATAATTGGAGTGCCCAGCCCTGGTGGTTCATGCCGATGCTCATCATAGCTACGATACTCTCCACCGCCATATCGCTTATCTGGGTCATCAGCGTTTGGAGGAGAAAGGGGGACGATTATCTCTAATCGTCCTTTTATGTTCTTTTTAATTTATTGACCCAGCTTTTCCACTGGCACGATATCCATCGAGAGCTTATCGAGCCGGCGCAGGACCGTCAGCTTTGCCTTCTTGTTGATGAACTCCTCGGTCAGGAGCTTATGCAGGTCGTCGATCGACTTCACGGGATGCTCGTCCATGCCGACGATGACGTCGCCCGGTACGAGGCCGGCCCTTTCCGCGGGACTGCGGCGTTCGAGGCTGACCACCAGCACGCCCTGCTCCACGGGCAGGTGCTTGCCCTTCACGATCTCCGGCCGCAGGGCCACGTTCTGGCCGGATATGCCGATCCAGCTGCGGCGGATCTTTCCGTCGTGCATGAGGGCGGCGGCGACGAACCTGGCGATGCTCGACGGAATAGCGAAACAGATGCCCTGGGCTGGCAGGACGACGGCGCTATTGACGCCGATGATCTCTCCCCTCGAATTCACGAGCGGTCCGCCGGAGTTGCCGGGATTCAGGGCCGCGTCGGTCTGGATGACGTCGTCGATGAGCCTTCCGGAGCCGGTCCTGAGGGACCTCCCCAGCGCGCTCACGACGCCCGACGTCACAGTACAGTTAAAGCCGAACGGGTTGCCGATCGCGATGACTAGCTGTCCTACGCGAAGCGCCTCCGAGTCGCCCAGCTCCGCAAAAGCCAGGTCGTGGGCGTCTACCTTGATGACGGCCAGGTCCGTATCCGGGTCGTCTCCGATGACGCGCGCCGGGAAGTGCCGGCCGTCGTATAGCGTAACCTCGATCTTCGTGGCATCGTGGATGACGTGGCTGTTCGTCAGGATGAAGCCGTCCGGAGTAAAGATGAAGCCCGAGCCTCCGCCCTGGACTTCATCAGGGCCGTACATCATCGGGCGCTGTATCTTCTTGCTAACGTAGACGTTCACGACGGCCGGGCTGACCTTATCCACGACGCTGACGACCGCCCGGGAGTAGGCGTCCAGAAGCTCGTCGTCTTTCTCCTGCGCCCTGAACGGCGCCGCTCCAGCCACTTTGCTATCTGTATGAGATATGGGTTGAATTATCGTGTCTATCGTTTCCATGTTCTACCTTGCTTATTATGCTGGCACCTGCCATGGAACGCCATGCCATAGCGGGCACATTACAATGGGTTAATGTTGACAATATAAATACTTGCTGATTTGATATTAGTGCTTCACCACAAATGATAAAGTATATATCGCTAGTGTATATCATTTAAAAGCGAGATGATACTAACATGGCATTTGATTGGGGTATGGCCCTTCGTAAGGCCGTCGTATACGGCTCTCTGTTCATACTCTTCATTATCGCGATCGGCTTATTAGACTGGATGGGGGTCGACCCGGCCTTTATCGCGTTATTATCGGGCGGATTCCTGTTCATACAATATTTCTTTTCGGATAAGCTGGTGCTCTGGTCGACGGGCGCCCGTATCGTCGATGAGAACGAGGCCCCCAGGCTTCACCGTATAGTCGAGAACCTGGCCGCCGAGATGGGCATTCCCAAGCCGAGGGTCGCCATCGTCCAGAACGAAATGCCTAACGCCTTCGCCACGGGGCGCAACAAGAGCCACGCCGTTGTGGCCGTTACGACCGGCATCCTCAACCGCCTTAGCGAGAAGGAGATGGAGAGCGTCCTGGCTCACGAGCTCACCCATATCAAGAACAGGGACATGTTCGTCGTCACCTTCGCCAGCTTCGTCGTGTCGGTGGTGAGCTATGTAATATACTTCGTCTTTTCGATGCTTTTCTCCAGAAATGATAATAACTATGGCTCTAGCATGCTAGGGTGGATAATCTCGAGCATCTTCTCGAATACTATCGGCCTGATCATTGTCAACACCGTCTCCAGATACAGGGAGTACGGCGCAGACCGGGGCTCCGCGCTGACAACGAAGAATCCTGACGCTCTCATTAGCGCCTTACGGAAGATCTCGGGCGGCGAATACCGCAGGGAGGACGCCATGGGCCTGGAGTCCGCGAGGGCGCTGTGCATATCTCCGACCACCAGTGCCGTGATGGAGCTGTTCTCCACTCACCCGCCCATCGAGAAGCGTATCGCCGAGCTTGAAAAGATCAAGGCCGAGCTGTACGGCTATTAAAAAGGTACGAGGGCTTAAGGCCGCTTAAGGCCCGCATTCTTATTTTTTTCGGCTTTTTCTAGTAGAGTCAAAGACTTGATCCACTCGCCCTTCGGCTCTCTCGACGTGCCGATGACAAGCACCCTGCCGTCCGGGTACTCCTCCATCCGCCCGCAGGCCTCGATGGTCTCTCCGGCCAGCGCCTGCCCGGCATAGGTATGCGTAAACGATAAAACTGCCTTGATTTCCGGGTGCTTAACCTGATAGATGGCCGGGCTGTCGAAGGCGAACTCAGCATCGGTAACTCTGGCCGTAATTGTTTTTATCCCCAGGCTATGCCCGATGGGCACCCGCGGCCCAATCTGGTCCCAGGACCGGACGAACAGCAGGTCCGTCAGGGCGCCGTCCAGAAGGCAGCGATTGCCTTTTCGCCGCTCGTGTAAATAGAACTCCTCGAAGCTAAGCTCGGGCTTCCTCTTCTTGTATATCTTTTCCCAGCCCGCCTCGTCTATCGCGTCGATCTTTCGCGCGGCAGTGGCCCGCTGAAGGGCGTCCCGGGCCTTATACCATTCTGTACCATAAACGACAAAGTCGACGTCCGACGTCTCGGCCCCAAGGCCGACGAGCTTCGAGCCCGTGATTCCCATCGACTCGAACTCCACTCCCTTTAATGCTTCGACCATCTTTTTCGCCCTGCGGTCCGTGTCGAGAATTCGGACGAGGCCGTCATGGGGCTGGTAATGCTTCATGACGTCGCCGAAGGGCACGACCATGACGCCGTCGATGTATTCGGGCCGGTTCTCCCTGATGAACGCGTAGGCCTCGTCGAAGCCCATTTTTTTATAGCGGATCCCATCACGGACGCGCTCTCCGTCCGGGCCGGGAACGTAGCGCAACAGGCAGCGGGCGCCACCCCCGCAATAATAATCTACCACGGAGAAGATCCAGTGCTCCTTCGTCTCGACAAAATCCCTCAACCTTACCATCATTCTAAAGCCTCAAGTGATGATCATGTACCCATCGTGCTCGACGATGACCGTGGCCTCTGCCTGGGCAACGGGCGCGCCGTCGGCTTCTACCATCATGGGGAAAGCCTTGACGCAGGCGGAACTCAGCAGGCCCGGCAGGCCTCCGGGCTTTGGCAGCCAGCGTTCTGCGAACGGGAAGGTGCCATAGTGCTCATGTATAAATCCTAGCAACTCCTTTTCCTCTGGCCCATGGGCATATATCTCGCCATTTCTAAATAGCTGATATATATTTCCTCCGCCGATTCTGGATATTATACCGCTGCCTTTCGTGAGGAACGGCTCGATGGCGAGCACGTCGCCCTCTCTTATTTTTAAGTCCGAGCCATCGTCATACGGGGGGATGGTCAGGCCTCCATGCAGGCAGTTCCAGCCGAGGCTGTGGCCAAGCAAGTCCTTCAGGACGTGAAAGCCCCGAGAAGCCGCTTCATCATGAATGGCCCCGCCCACCCGGCTGACAGGTACTCCCGGCCTTATACGGGCGATTCCCGCAAAAAGCGCCTCCTTCGCTGCGATGATCAGCGCTTCCTGCTCACGCGTCCCTATCTCGACGGTAAACGCGGCATCGGCAACGTACCCGTGGACGCAGGCCCCAAAGTCAACCTTGACTAGATCCCCCCTTCTTAAAGAGCGCTCATCATCCCTCGAAGGCGTATAATGGGACGCTGTCTCGTTAATGGCAATCGTGCAGGGGAAAGCAGGCCGGCCTCCAGACCCGGTTATCTCCTCTTCAACGAGCGTGGCGATGTCGAGCAGCATTGCGCCTTCTTTAATAGACGGCGTGATCGATCGCCTCACATTTTTTACGATATCGCCAGCCTCTTCATAGCTTCGCAGGGCCTCGATATCTAAGAAAATATGCATTATTAATCCTCAGTGGCGCACCCGCACCCGTACATATAGCGCCGCACATCCTCGTACATGATGCCCTTTCGCACGATGGTAAACTCGTGCAGGTCCACGACCGTCGACGGGGCGCCATATTTACAGGGCCCGCCGTCGAGCACGTAATCCACGGGTATCGTTACCTCTTCGGCCCGGACCGGGTCCTTTTCCCCGTGCAGGTTGGCACTGGTAGACACGATCGGCCCCGTCTGGCCTATGAGGTCCAGCGCCATCTTATTGTCCGGCCACCGTATGCCCACGTACTTCGAGCGGGCTGTCAGGATGTCGGGTAAAGCCCTATTCTTTTTAAGAATTACCGTGACGGGGCCTGGTAAAAACTTAAGGATAAAATCCTCGCACTCCACCTTTGCCACGCTCCTGAGCATCTCCATGCTCGATACGGCGATGGAAAGCGGCTGGCTCAACGGCCGGCTCTTAATGCGGTAGACCTTCTCCAGGGCGCCCACGTCCGTCGCCAGGGCACCGACACCGTAGACGGTCTCCGTGGGATAAGCAATTACTCCCCCGTTCTTTACAATACCGGCTGCATGGCCGATATCATTCCCGACAAGCATGATATGGTATCGGCGGGCAAACATAAAAAATGTTACACAATAGATACGTTTATTACCAAAGATTGCCAAACAATGTCTTACTCTTACGAGTAAGGGGTAAAAATGGAATCTTTTGCTGTAATTCGGGCCGATGACCCGGTAAAACTAAACACAGCGATCTCAGACCTGCAGAGGCATGGGGGGTTGACGTTCGCAGTGAGTCCCAGGGAGCTGACTCCGAACGCCGCGGATAAGATACTGGTCGATGTCATGAAGGTGCCGCTGAAAAAGCAGTGTAAGTCGGCGGCGCTCGTGGCATTAAGCGACGATGCCGGTGTCGCCATCGACGTTTTAGGCAGGATACATCCCCCGGCGCACGTGATCATCGTAAGCTCCAGGCACGAAATTTACCCTCGCATTAACGATTGCATTAAGAAGCTGCCCGAGCTAAAGGATTACGTCACTCCGGTCATTCAGCGAAAAGTCTAAAACGGCCATTATTGTAACTTTTTATGGCCATAGCGTAAGCTTTTGGCTTATATTTCTGTGTCGAATGCCCTTATTTACGTTACTCTCTAATCCTTATAAGAGGTTTAAGTCCGCGAAGAGCATACAAGTCAGCGAAGAGCGGACTTACTTAACCGGCTTCGCAGGCTTAAAACGGGTCACAAGGACGGATAGCATCTATTGTTCAACAGAGCAGTTTTTAAAAATAGAATTGAGGTGCCGCCCATTCAGGCGAACACCGTCATGTTCATCTCAGTCAGGTTCTTGTTGCGCTCGCCGAGCACCTTTTGCATGGCCTGCGTGAAGTCCTCGTTCGTCACGACGTCACGGCTGGCCCGGATAGCGTACATGCCGGCTTCCATGACGATCGCCGACAGGTCGGCGCCGCTGGTGTCGTCGGTCATCTGGCCGATCTTCTTTAGGTTCACGTCGCCCGCGAGGTTCATCTTCCGGGCGTGGATCTTGAGGATCTCAGTCCTCGCATCGGCGTTGGGCATCGGCACCTTGATGATGCGGTCGAACCGGCCCGGCCTCAGGAGCGCGGGGTCCAGGATGTCCGGACGGTTCGTGGCCGCCAGAATGCGCACGTTGCCTCTCGGGTCGAAGCCGTCCATCTCGGCCAGCAGCTGCACCAGGGTACGCTGTACTTCACGGTCGCCCGAGGTAATGCTGTCGAGGCGCTTCGCGCCTATTGAGTCGATCTCGTCTATGAAAATGATCGATGGCGACTTTTCCTTGGCCAGCTCGAAAAGCTCGCGCACCATGCGGGCTCCCTCGCCGATGTACTTTTGCACGAGCTCGGAGCCGATGATACGGATAAACGAGGCCTTTGTGCTGTGGGCCACGGCCTTCGCGAGCAGCGTCTTCCCCGTTCCAGGCGGGCCATAGAGTAGCACGCCCTTGGGCGGCGAGATGCCGACCTTCTCGAACAGCTCCGGCTTCAGCAGTGGCAGCTCCACCGTCTCCCGGATCTCGTTGATCTGGTCTTCCAGGCCTCCGATATTCTGGTAGTCGATGTCCGGCGCCTCGAGGACCTCCATGCCCAGGACCATCGGGTCCTTCACTGGCGGGAGCACCTCGATGACCGCGAGCGACTGCTGGTTTAGCGCCACCTTCGCTCCCGGGTAAATATCCTTCGAGTTAATGAATTGAGAAGAGTTGACGACGAATTTCGGCCCGCTGGACGATTTGATGACCAGCTTATTGTTCGCCATCACGTCTATAACAGTCCCGACCAGCAGCGGCGGGGTCTTAAGCCGGTCGAGCTCGGCAGTGAGCTTTCGGTTCTCCCGCTCGTACTGGACCTTCTTGTTCTCGACGGATTTCTTCTCCAGCTCTATTTTCCGGTATTCCTCCTTTAATCGGACGTTCCGCTCCTCGAGCTGTCGTACCCTGTCCAGGAGGTACTTGGAAAAATCGCTTACTGGCACGTCTTCCTGAATATCTATGCCCGATCCGTCAGCCATATGAATCAATTAGAAAGTTATTTTTTCTGGTATATATGCTTATCTTACCGGATTATCGGAAAATTTATCCGTCAAACATGCCTGTAATACATGGATACATATGCAATGTGAAATATGCGGAGCAGAGATTTCCGGGAAATCGCACCATATAATCATCGATAGAGCGGAGATGAACGTTTGCGACCGCTGTAAAGGCTTCGGTAAGGAAGTAGAACGGCGTGGGCC